>CAZTXW010000048.1:0-15995 GCA_964617345.1 uncultured Sphaerochaeta sp.
AACTATTATAAAAAATAATTACCGATTTCGATACAATCAATGCTTGCTTTTCCCCCGTATCAGTGAAAAAAACTCCTCAAGTAGTATCAAAACGACACATACCAAAAAAAACAGGGAAATTGCGGGACAATATGACCCTACCGATATGCTATCCCCTATCCAATGGCGCAATCCGACTCATCTTCGTCCATGCACCAAGGGAAATCAAGCTCCAAGGAGGCGAACCAGGAGGCGAGATTATCGGTATGGAATGGAAGCTCACTCGCCTCTAGAGCTTCTCTGATAGCCTCATACTCATCCTTCAAAAAGTCATGGATCATATCACCTTCACATAGGGAGCAGCTGATCCTCTTCTTACCCATCAGATAGATGGCAAACTGACGCCTGAAAAAATCAAGCCAATCCTTGTCTGAAGTGTGGACATCGTTGCCCCTGATCAGGAATGCATCGGTATAGCATCCCAGCGAACTGACAAGATTCTTGGAACGCGCAAACAGGAATGCCATCTCATAGAAATACTGCCAGAGCTCTTCAAGCGTAGGGTTCTCCGGAAGAAATTTTGCAGCGGTAGGTTTCATCAGTTCTGTGTTGTTACTATTTGCACTGTCCATACATAGGATGCCTCGTTCATCCGTCCCAAATATAGTCATGACAGTGCGTATAGGCAAGTGCAAATACAGAAAACTGCACACTGTGCACACTCTGCACAGTAAGGCGGAGAACCCTACTAAAGGAGGGGAAAAAAGGCAAATCTTTTCATGAAACGGGTAATCATAGAAATAACCTTGCCACTAGGGTGGTTATTCACTATATTATCACTGGCGAAGGCGATACTTTGCAAAATTTGTACTATTATTTTATTCGGAGGATGATACACATGAAAATCAAACCATTGGCAGACAGGGTATTAGTGAAGATCGAAGAGGTGCAAGAGAAGACCGCCAGCGGAATCTATATTCCTCAGACTGCACAGGAGAAGACCCAGATCGGCAGCGTTATTGCAGTAGGGGAAGGAACCGACAAGGTCAAGATGACTGTCAAGGTCGGCGACAAGGTCATGCACGACAAGTACAGCGGCACTTCAGTCAAGGCTGATGGAGATGAGTTCCTCATCCTCAGCATGAAGGATATCCTGGCTATCATCGAGTAGCACTATTCTCATATGCTATGAGGGAAAAAAGGTGGGGTTGTTGACCAACTCCACCTTTTTTGTCTCTATTTGCTGCTTCTGGAACTTTTTGTAGCAGCATCCCAACCACTACCTCTATTCGTAATGCCATATTCTGGCGTATACGGACCCTCTTGGGCCCTTCACCACATCAATCTCCTGTCGATGCTCCCTGAATCCCAAAACGAGATCTCCATGACAATGGTCGCACAGCCTTGCAGGAAGCTTCATCCATCATCTCAATCCGCATACAAGAAGTTCTCAATCTTGTCGCACACGGTGGAGCTCTCCGTCTCAGGATGGAAGCTCTCCGGAAGGGATCTCATCATAAACACCCCGTAGTTCTTCAGTACCACCCTACTGTCCAGGATAAGGACTACACCCCTGTCCCCTGTATTGCGCATCAGGCGCCCAAAGCCCTGCTTCAGCTTCATGGTAGCTTCCTTGAGGGCAAGGTGGTAGAACCCACTGCCGCCGCTATTGTCCAGTGCGTCACATCGAGCCTTGAATACCGGGTCGGTGGGGACACTGAAAGGAAGCTTGACGATGATGACCATACGCAGCGTATCCCCTGGGGCGTCAACCCCTTCCCAGAAGGAGGATGTTGCGAACAGGGTGCTGTCCTTCTCCGCTATGAAGCGGTTGAGCAGGGAGTAGCGGTCCATATCCCTCTGACAGAGCAGCTCCATCTGTTCCTCTGCAAAGCGGGGTTTTAGCCTATCACTTACCTTCTGCAACATCGCATACGAGGTAAACAGGACCAGGGCCCCTCCCCCTGCAGACAAAACTGCTGAGAATACGGTCTCACACATGTACGAGACATACTCCTCTTCATTGTCCTTGGTAAGAAGCGGTGCATCGCTTGGGGTAAGCAGCATCAGGCGGTTCTGGTAGTCGAAGGGTGAGGAGAAGGCGGCCTTCTGGTAGGGGCGCATCTCATCGTAGGGAAGCCCTACCCTTGCACCCCAGAAGGCAAAGTCGTCATTCAGGTCCAAGGTAGCGGAGGTGCATATCACCGTAGCAAGCTTCTTGAACAGGGCCTCCACCAGGATTGGTGCGATGGAAAGGGGGGTGATGCATACCTCAACAGAGCGGACATTCCTATAGGACTCGGCGTTGAACCAGTGCACCTCATCACCCCAGAGGGGAAAGTTGCAGAACTGCGAGAGGACCTCACTCATCTGAGAGATCCGCGTTCCGCGAACCATCAGTTCATTGACCTTGGTGGCGTACTCCTCGGGGGCCTTCTGGCGCTCGATGAAGTACCCTATCTTGGCAGCAAGGCGTCCGCTGGCCTGGGCAACCTTGGTTGCCTGCTCGACAAACTGCACAAGGCGATGCTGTTGCTCAGGCTTTATCAGCACAGGCTGGAAGTTGTTCTTCTGGAACACCCCCAAGAGATACTGGTCCAGCGTCCCTACCTCACCGCTCAGAAGATGGATATCATCGCGGATGCGGTCAAACAACTCAGGCTCGGGAGAGAACTCAGCCAACTGGTCCAACAGTGACTTGGAGGCGAAACGCCCAGTCCTCTGAATCCAGGAGATCTGGCGCAGCATCTCCTTGGATGTGTACTCTGCGGTGAAGAAACTGGAGGCATTCTGTTCGATATTATGTGCCTCATCGATAATGAGCCGGCTATAGGCGGGAAGGACAGCCTCCTCATCAAAGCCGATATCGCTCTCATGGCGGCTATGGGCATCGGTAAACAGCAGGTGATGGTTGCTGACGATGATCCTCGCTTCCTTGATCTTCTGCTTTGCCTTGAAGAAGAAACACTCCTTGAAATACTCACATTTGTGGGTGTTGCACAAATCCCCATCACAGAGGACCTCCCCCCAGATTTCTCCCAACCTTCCGGGGTAATCGCTACGGAGCCCTGTCTCTGTCTTCATAGCCCACTCATTGAGCTGGTAGAGCTCACTCTGGGGATCCTGGGCAAGCAGCGATGCGTCATTGCGCACCGCTATGAAGCGCTGCAGGCAGAGGTAGTTTCCCCTTCCTACGGCAAGGGCTGTCTTACAGGAGAGGTTCAGAATCCTGAAGAGCATCGGAATGTCTTTTTCGTAGAGCTGCTTCTGCAAGTTGATGGTGGAGGTTGCGATGACCGTCCTCTCATCAGGTTCCTGCATGGCATGGTAGAGGGCCGGAACCAGATAGGCAAAGGATTTTCCTATCCCCGTTCCTGCCTCAATGGCGGCGATGGCATGCGTATCGTAGCACTCACGCACCAGATCAGCCATAAGCAGCTGGCCTTCACGGTATTCATAGGAGGAGAAGCGCTTCTCCAGGCTCCCCCCCTTGTCAAAGATCTGGTAAATGTCATTCTTGGTCAATTTGGTATTCCTGTAGCTTCCTATGCAGAGTCTTGCGCCCGATGCCCAGCACCTCGGCGGCACGGGTCTTGTTTCCTCCGCACTGTACCAGGGTGGACAGGATCAGCTGCTTCTCTGCCTCAGCGAGGGTGATGCCCACATCAAGGGAGAGTTGTGATGACTTGTCTGCAAGCCTGACCGAAGGGGGAAGGTCCTCAACTTCTATCACAGAAGAGCGCGAAAGTACAACAGCACTCTCGATGGAGTTGCGAAGCTCACGAATGTTGCCCGGCCACTCATAGGAGAGCAGAGCCTGCTTCGCCGCGCTTGAGAAACCCTCGAGGTTCTTGTCGTTCTCCTGGTTGAACTGTGAGAGGAAGGATGTCATCAACAGCGGGATGTCATCCTTGCGCTCTCGCAAGGGAGGCACATCAAGATGGACGACATTGAGCCTGTAGTAGAGATCCTCACGGAAGTTGCCCTTCTCTATCTCCTTGAGCAGGTCCCGGTTTGTCGCACATACGATGCGGACATCCACGGTGATGGGCTTCTCTCCCCCTACCCGCTCGAACTGCTTCTCCTGCAGTACACGAAGGAGCTTCACCTGGATGGCTCCGTTTATCTCCCCGATTTCATCGAGGAAGATCGTCCCCCCGTCAGCAAGTTCGAAACGCCCCTTCTTCTGCGCTATCGCTCCGGTAAAGGAGCCCTTCTCGTGTCCGAACAGTTCACTCTCCAAAAGGGACTCAGAAAGGGCGGCACAGTGTACCTTGACAAAAGGACCCTTGGAGCGGGAACCCAGCTCATGCAGGGCGTCTGCAACCAGTTCCTTGCCCACCCCGCTCTCACCGGTGATAAGTACCGAAGCACGTGTGGGGGCGACCTGGGCAACTGTCTCCATGAGCGAGACCATCTTCTGGCTCTTGCCTACGATGCGGTCATAGCGGTTACGTGCCTTGAGGGTGGCAACCTCAGCCTTCAGCTTCTCATGCTCAGCATACAGGTCCGTTGTCGATAGGGCTTTCTTTACCACCAGCGAGAGGCGGTCCAGCTCCACAGGCTTGGTGAAGAAGTCTATGGCCCCCTTACGCATCGCATCCACAGCTGTCTCGATGGTCCCGTGCCCCGTCAGGATGATTACAGGGAGCCTCGGATAGGCTCCAGTAATCTTCTGCAGCAGCTGCTCGCCGCTCATGTTGGGCATCCTCAGGTCGGTTATGACCAGATCCACATTATGGCTGCCCATAAGGGTCCAGGCTTGCAAGCCGTCCTCGGCTGTCAGGCTCTCATAGCCCTCCAGCTCCATGGCCATTGCAAGACCGCTACGGATATTCTTCTCATCATCTACGATGAGGATGCTACGTTTCATACGAACCCTCCTTATCAGGCTCATTCAGGCTCAGGCGCTCACTCTTGGGTATGGGAAAGGAGAGGGTGAAGGTGGACCCCTCGCCCAATTTGCTCTCTACGGTGATATCTCCGCGGTGTTCCTTCATGATCTTATAGACAACGGTGAGCCCCAACCCTGTCCCAGTTGCCTTGTTGGTGTAGTACGGCTCGAAAATCTTCTGCAGGGTATCATCGTCCATCCCGATACCGGTGTCCTGTATGCTGATAAGCACCTGGTTGCCATCTGGGTAGGCACGCAGGGTAAGCCTTCCCCCCTGTTCCATGGCATTCATCGCATTCTTTATCAGGTTGAGCAGGACCTGCTTGAGCAGGTTCTCATCAAACTCCAGCCGGGGAAGCGAGGTGGAGATATCACAGGTGAGGCTCACCTTGTTCTCGGCAAGCTCAGGCTCTACGAAGGCCCTGACCTCCTTGAGCGTCTTCATGATGGAGCCCAGGCGCAGGCGGGTATCCAGGGGTCGAACGGCAAACAGGAAATCCACGACAATGCTGTTGAGGCGGTTTATCTCCTCCTCCAGTACATCGATATAGCGCTGTGCATCTTCCAGGCTCAACTTCTCCTTGCGTCCAAAGGCCTTTTTCAGTAGCTGCAGGTGGATTCCCATGGCAGCGAGGGGATTCTTTATCTCATGCGCCACACCCGCTGCCATGGTTGTCATGGAGGCGAGGTTCTCCGACCTTCTCATCCTCGCCTCGTTGGCATTGTGCTCGGTGACATCACTGAACATCAGTACATAGCTGGCTTGTCCCTGCTGGTCAGCCAACTTGTAGGTGAAGACGGTGACGGCAACTGTCTGGACCTTGTTCCCCCTCTGGAAGGTGAACTCATTGTCCAGGTCCTCTGCACGGTTGTAGACGGAGAGCACGATGTAGCGAAGCACATGCTTGTCCTCTATCACCTTGGAAAGGGGAAACCCCTCATAGGAGCGCCTGCGCACCATGGGGATGAGGTTCGGGCAGTGGGAGTTGGCATAGTTGATGGTAAGGTTGGAATCGGTGAGGATGACCCCATCCTCGATGGACTCGAGCACATTCTCCAGCATCTCAAGTTCCCTGGACTGGCTTTGCAGGATGTCGACTATTTGCTCGGTGTCCAGCTGGTCTATCTTCTTGATCGCCCGTTGTACGAAATTCTTCATGCTACCTCCATGAGCTTCAGATAGAGGGCCTGCATCATCAGGCGCTTGTTCTGGTTGTAGAGATGTGCAGCTCTGTAGCTCTCCGACACCACAGAAGAGAGTGCCTTGGCCCGTTGCCACTTGATGCTCCCCTGAGAGAGCAGGACTGCCAGGGAGGAGAGCATCCGCTTCAGGAGATACTCATAACTGCCCTGCTCCTCGACAAAGGCGAGTATCTCATTGAACTGATCCTCCTTCAGATAGGTACGCCCTGTTATGGAGGTAAGCAGCATCTCCACAATTTCGGCATGGCGAGCCAGATCGAGGCCCCCTCCCTGCAGGAAGAAGGACTCCAGGCTAGCAAAGCGTTCGCTTCCCAGAAAGAAGGGCTTGAGCAGGGCATTGACCGCCTCCTCCTGCAAGGCAGGAAAGCTGTACTTGCGCACACGGCTGAGGATTGTCTGCATGATCCTGTTGGGATACTCGGATATCAGAAAGAAGTATGTATCGCTGGGGGGCTCCTCGAGCATCTTCAGCAGGCTGTTGCGTGCCGAGGCATTGGTCTGCTCCAGGCCTTCTATGATGATGAAGGTCTTCTGCTCGCCCATGCTGGTGCGGTTTATCCACTCTTCCAGGGAGCGCACCTGGTTGACTGATATGGTGGTATTCTTCCTTGAGGCGGCCAGAAGCGGCTTCAGGGCGGTCTTCAGGCTTGAGGCTAGGCTTTTCGCCTCCCTCTCGGTCAGCTCATCCTTCTTGTCGGAGAGTTCCATCAACAGGTCGCTGACAGAGGAGGCACTGTCGTAGTTGCTGCTCTGCGTTGCCGTCTGAGTATTGCCCATCAGGGATGCATGGTACTGCAACAGCAGGATACGCACCGAGCGAAGCAGAAAGCGCCTGGAGAAGTCGGACCTGAGGCGCACGAAACTGCTCAGGGCAGTCTCGATGACGCTCTGGTGGTCACGGTGGCTTACGATGACCAGGTTCTGCATCGTAAGGCTCTCAAACTTTCTGCAGCTGGTGCAGCGGCAGTTCTGCTCGCCGCCCTCCCTACAGCTGAGCACCCGTGCTGTCTCGATGGCGCATGTCATCCTCAGCGAGTACCGGCTTCCCCCGAACAGGTTCACCTGGGTGAAGGTCCCCCCCTGTATCTGGGCCGAGAGTTGGTCTGCCATGCCCTTCTGGCTTGTTGCTAGTTCATCAAACATGGGCGGCATTCACCGTCAGGGTAAACCAATTGACGGTCTCCGGTACCAGGGGCCTGACCAGGCGCAGGACAAACTGGCTCCGGTCCATGACAGGCGAGAGGTCGAAGGAGGTCTGCAGCTCCAGCATGTAGAGCACGAAGGCTGAGAATACCAATACCTCGATCACACCCCAGAAAAAACCCAGCAGGCTGTTCACTGCCCTGAGGCCGGTGACATTCAAGGCGGTGTCCAGGAGGTTTCCTATGACCCTCATCAGGATATACCCGGCAAGGAAGAGCAGTACGAAGGATATGAGGCTTGAGAAGAACATCGCAAGGCCAAAGGAGACCAACAGCAGTTCAGCAAGCACCTTGGTGAACATCAGGGCAAGGAAGAAGCCCACGATGAAGCCCGCCCTATGGGCAAAGGCATCGGCAAAGCCGGTTATCGTGCCGGCTATGCCTCCGACGATGGCCAGCGTGAACACGATGATGTCTATCGAGTTAAAGTATACCGAACCAATTGTCATTCCCCAATCCATATCATTCTCCTTTTCGTATCAGGGAGGCTATCATTTCAGCGCTCCCGGCAACAGACAGTTCTTTAGCATTCCTAGAGAGGATACTTCTTTTATCCGGATTCTCCAACAGGTACTCTACCTCCTGCAGGAAGCTATCGCCATTCACTTCAGCCAAGAGGGCCCTTGCCGCCCCCTTCTGTACCAGACGCTGTGCATTTTCGACCTGGTCGCCGCGGCTGGTAGCGCGGGAAAGGGGGATGACCAGAGAGACACAGCCAAAGGCCAATAGCTCTGCTATGGTCCCTGCCCCACCGCGGCTCACCACCAAGGCACTTCGTCGGTAGAGGGTGCCCAGAGCAGTGCCTAGCGTAGGGACAGCTGCATAGTTTGTATGCTCGATCGGGCGATAGTCCCCTTCGCCGCACTGGTGTATGACAAAACAACGGCAGCAGAGCCTGTCCAGGTTCTCCCTCACCAGGGCATTTATCTCAGATGACCCCTGGCTTCCCCCCAGCACCAAGAGAAGCGGCATGTCGGGGGGTATGCAAAACGATGAGATGTCCTCATCGATGAACAACTCCTTACGGATGGGGTTTCCCGTTACGACAACCTTGGCCAGAGGAAGAGTTCCTTCACTCCCCTCAAAGGGGATGCAGATGACATCGGAGAACCTGCTGTTCAGGCGGGTGGCAAGCCCGGGAGATGCATCGCTTTCGTGGGTGATGATGCGTATGCCCAGCGTCCTTGCGGCAAAAACCGGTGGAACTGAGACAAACCCTCCCTTGGAGAAGAGCACATCCGGGCGCTTTTTGCGCAAGATCGAGAGGGCCTGGAAATATGCGTGTATGATCCTGAACAGGTCAGTAACGTTCTGCCAGGAGCGGTATCGTCGGAACTTGCCGCTATCGATGGCATAAAAGCCCATGCCTGCAGCCTGGACAGCTTTGCGTTCGCCTTCTTGCTCACGCCCTATCCAGAATGCTGAATAGCCCTCTGTCCCAAGAAGAACCTGGTGTACGGCAAGGGCCGGATAGATATGGCCGAGGGTTCCTCCTCCGGTAAAACAGACTAACATGGGCAGAGTATAGCATGCGTGAGAGCTCTAGCATAGCATTTACGTATCATTTTGATACACAGTGGGTATATTTGGCTCACTATTTGCATACACCTATGCTTTTCTCTGACCCCTGTTTTGAGTATACTGGTAGGGGCGTGCCAAGGCATGCCAAATACTGCACAAGAGAGTCACCATGGGAACGTCAATATTTACCAAGCTGTTCGGAACCAAACAAGATAAGGACCTGCGTACCCTCAGGCCAATCGTAGACGAAGTCAACAAAGAGGACGCCTGGGCAAGACAACTCAAGGATGAGGATTTCCCTTTGCAGACAGAACTGTTCAAAAAACAGGTTGCAGAGGGAACGAGCCTGGAAACCATCCTTCCCAAGGCCTTCGCCCTGGCAAGGGAGGCTGCATCCAGGGTACTGGGTGAGCGCCACTATGATGTGCAGGTCATGGGAGCTGCAGTCCTGCACAGGGGACAGATCCTGGAGATGAAGACCGGTGAGGGAAAGACCCTCACCTGCGTACCTTCGGCCTACCTCAACAGCCTTGAAGAGAAGGGTGTGCATATCGTCACGGTAAACGACTATCTCGCCAGACGTGACTCCGAGTGGATGGGTCCCATCTACAAGTTCCTCGGCCTGAGCGTAGGAGTCATCCTCTCTGATATGGACAATGAGGCCAAGCGCCAGGCCTACAATGCAGACATCACCTACGGGACAAACAACGAGTTCGGCTTTGACTATCTGCGCGACAACATGAAGTGGTCGGCAGAGGAGAAGATCCAGCCCAAGCACCACTACTGCATCATTGACGAAATAGACTCCATCCTGATAGACGAGGCCCGGACGCCTTTGATCATCAGCGGCCAGAGTGAGGATGATTCGTTACAGGTGCTGGGTGCTGAGAAGATCGCATCCTTTCTCGTCGAGTGCGAGAAGGACCCGGCTACCGGGGACTACTATGAGAGGGACCCCCTTTCACGCTTTGACCGTGGGGCACAGCCCTTTGAGGAGAAGGGAGACTTCAAGCTTGATGAGAAGCAGAAGAAGGTCTCCTTCACCAACCAGGGGATGAACCACATCGAGGAGCTGCTCAACAAGCACAAGGTCATAACAGGAAGTATCTATGAGGATGAGAACTTCGAGTACGTGCACTATGTTACCCAGGCTGTCAGGGCCCTGAAGCTCTACCACCACGATATCGACTATGTCGTCGTCGACGGGCAGGTGCAGATAGTCGATGAGTTCACCGGACGCATCTTGCATGGGAGGCGCTACGGCGATGGCCTGCACCAGGCGATCGAGGCCAAGGAGAAGATCAAGATCATGGGCCAGAACAAGACGCTGGCCACCATCACGTACCAGAACTTCTTCCGCATGTACGACAAGATAAGCGGCATGACAGGGACAGCCGACACCGAAGCCCCAGAATTCCTGAAGATCTACAACCTCGATGTCGTGGTCATCCCCACCAACATGCCGATCGTCAGACTCGACCATCCTGATTTGGTCTACTACAACGAGGCTTTCAAGGTCCAGGCCATCTGCGAGGAGATCGAGCGCGTACACAAGACGGGCCAGCCGATCCTTGTGGGTACCATCTCCATCGAGAAGAGTGAGATGCTCAGCCTCCTGCTCAAGCGGATGGGCATCAAGCACGAGGTGCTCAATGCCAAGAACCATGCCCGTGAGGCGATGATCATCGAGGAGGCAGGGGCAAAGGGGGCGGTAACCATCGCCACCAATATGGCGGGTCGAGGAACGGACATCAAGCTCGGGGGAAGTCTCGATGCCAGGGCCCGCAGGGTCTGTGGCAGTGATGCTACCCCTGAGGAGTTCGCCCAGGCGATAGAGCAGGTCACCCCTGCCTGGAGAAAGGACTATGAGGAGGTGAAGAGCCTCGGCGGTCTCTATATCATGGGTACGGAGAGACACGAGTCGCGCCGAATCGACAACCAGCTTCGTGGGCGAAGCGGTCGCCAGGGGGACCCGGGCACCAGCCGCTTCTATGTATCCCTGGACGATTCGCTGATGCGCCTCTTCGCTTCTGACAACATCCGTGGCATCCTGGGAAAGATAGGGATGCAGGATGGCCTTCCCATCGAGCATCGCATGCTTTCCAACGCCATCGAGAAGGCTCAGAGGCGGGTCGAGGACCGCAACTTTGAGATACGAAAGCACCTGCTTGACTATGATGACGTACTCAACGAACAGCGTAACTACATCTATGCAGAGCGCGACAGGATCCTCAGTTCGGAGCATCTGCTGGAGAGGGTACGCACCAGCTGCCATGAGATAGCGCTCGAGATAGTCGATGGCCTGCCCAAGGACATCTCTGACAAGGATATGGCAATCAGGGTCCTTGAGGAGATGCAGGCGGAGTTCCACCTCACCATCGATGCCCTGCCTCCCGATTCGACCAGGGAGGATTACAAGGCCCACCTGAAGAAGCGCATCGATGAGGAGATAGACTCCAAGGTCGTGCAGACCGGGGAAAAGCCGTTCAACGACTTCCTCAGGTTCAACTACCTGCGTCAGATCGACATCAGATGGCAGGACCACCTCATGGCACTCGAGGACCTGCGTGATGCTGTGGGCTTGCGTTCCTATGCACAGAAGAACCCCCTGGTTGAATACAAGGTCGAGGGCTTTGAGATATTCAACGAGATGCTGGAGGGCATCAGGCATTTCATCGCCGATACCCTGGTCAGGGTGCAGATCACCCAGGCCGAGGACAAGTACCGGAGAAAGGCCGCCACACACAAGACAGTCGAGTCCCATGGGGCCCAGGGGGCTTTTGCCGATGCAGGGCAGGCCAAGCGTGTCCAGGGTGGTGGGGATGTGAGCCCGGTTACCGTCAGGCGCACATCTCCCAAGGTAGGACGCAACGACCCCTGTCCCTGTGGAAGCGGAAAGAAGTACAAGAACTGCCATGGCAGGAGTGTCTAGGTCTGCTAGACGGTACGAAGAGAATAAGAGACAGGTGATTGACAAGCGGAATACGAAAGAGCTTCTACGAAAGAAGCTCTTTCGTGCTTTCCCGCACGGTCAGCGATGTTGGGATATACAGTTTCCTGGGGAGGCTGTACAACCCGCTTACCCGGTTCTTCAGGATATCCACCGCATTCTGGGCAATGAAGGGCATCGGGACATGCACCGTAGTCAATGGCGGGCTAAGGAACCTCACCGAGCTCTGGTCATTGAAACCCACGACACTGATATCCTCGGGCACACGAATCTTCTTGTGGTGCAGACGGGCTAGGGCTCCAGTTGCAGTGGTATCATTTGCACAGAAGATGGCTGTAGGCCTCTTCTCGGAGGCAAGCAGCGTTGTGGTGAGGGCGTACCCCTCATTGTAGGAGAGACGCTCCCCTTCATAGATGAGATTCTCGTCAAAGATGCCCTTGTCCTCCATAAACTCAATGTAGGCAGCTTTTCTCATATCCCTGCCCTGCCCCCCTGTATCCCCGATGACCTTTCCCCCGACATAGGCGATGCGACGGTGGGCAAGGTCATAGAGGTGCTGGAGGGCCAGCTTGGTGCCAAGCTCCGTGTTGATGAGCAGCGAGTCGAAGCGCGTGGCGTCGGGACAGGAGTCAAGGAAGACAATATAGGGGGAGAACTCAGCAATCTTGTCAATCTGGGCGAGGTTGAACCTTCCGATGGCTATGATGGCATCGATGGGTGTATCGACTGAAGGGACAAAGTGCCCATCCATATTGATGAACTTGACGGTGTTGATGTTTTCCCTTGCCAGCTGCTTCTCCACCGTGGTCATCAGGTAGAGATAGTAGGGGTCCTCGATGAGTGCGGGATAATCATACCACTCGACTATGGCAAAGGTCAGCTTCTTGCCCGCCTTTCGTCTCTGTTTCCTCTGCTGCAAGGTCACATACTCCAGCTCCTTGGCTGCAACGAGTACCCTCAGCTTGGTGTCGTCAGATACACTGAGGGTATCGTCATGGTTGAGTATCCTTGAAACGGTGGTGATCGAGACGTTAGCCTGTTGTGCGATATCTTTGATGGTAGCCACAGCCTCTCCTTTGTAAACAGTAAATATTTACTATCATCTTACCACCTTTTTTGAATTTTATAAACGTTTAATGATACATTTCTTGTGATTTCCCCTATTCCATAGCAAATATATGGACAAAATGGGGTTTTAAACGTAATGAAACATTAGTAAAATTTAGTAAAATTTTCTTGACTTATGGATATTCACCCCGTATGCTTAGCATATATGGCAGAAAAACTGCTACACGAAAAGGAGATTACGAGTATGAAAAAAAGTGTAATTATTCTCTTGGTGCTCTTAGCCCTGGCAACACCGCTGTTTGCAGCTGGTGCCGGGGAAGCGCAAGAAACTGGTCCCATCAAGATTTGGGCGTGGGATCCCAACTTCAATATTTCCATCATGAACGAGGCTATCAGCCGCTACCAGGCAAAGCACCCTGAGGCTACCTTCGAGGTAGTGGAGCTTGCTAAGGCTGATGTCGAGCAGAAGCTGCACACCAACCTTGCTTCCAGGACAACCCAGGGTCTCCCTGACATCGTCCTCATCGAGGACTATAACGTGCAGAAGTACCTGACAAGTTACCCCGGGCAGTTTGCAGAGCTTACCAATGCATTCAACTACAATGACTTTGTCGGATACAAGGCAGATGTCATGAAGCTGGACGGCAAATATTATGGTGTCCCCTTTGACTCTGGTGTAGCCGGTTTCTTCTATCGCACCGACCTCATGAAGAAAGCAGGCTTCGAGGCCAAGGATCTTGAGAACATCACCTGGAATCGTTTTGCAGATATTGCAAAACAGTACAAGGCAAAGACTGGCCAGTACATGATCGCCAACGACAAGAGCGACGGCGGCCTGTTCAGGGTCATGTTGCAGAGCGCCGGTAGCTGGTATTTTGACGAAAATGGCAAGCCTGCCCTGGTTGGCAATGAAGCCCTTATGGAAGCGATGAAGCTGTACAAGCGCTTCGTAACTGAAGACCTCGCCCTCCCCACCAACGGTTGGAACGAATGGGTAGGCGCTTTCAACTCAGGTAAGGTAGCATCTGTAATCACCGGTGTGTGGATCATCGGATCCATCAAGGCCGGAACAGACCAGAGCGGACTCTGGGCAGTGGCCCCCACACCCCGTCTGGATATCGGCAAATCCGTCAACGCTTCCAACCTGGGAGGATCATCATGGTTCGTCCTGAAGAATGGTGCCAACAGCAAGAAGGCAATTGAGTTCATGAAGGAGATCTACGGTAGCGACAAGGCTTTCTACCAGACCATCCTGATGAACAATGGAGCCATCGGCTCGTACATGCCCGCTTTCAGCGGTGATGCATTTGCAGCCAGGGATGCTTTCTTTGGTAACAAGGCAATCTTCAGTGACCTGAGCAAATGGGCCTCCATGATTCCTCGCGTCAATGTCGGTCAGTACACCTACGAAGCCGATGCCGCTGTCATGGCTGTAATGGAAGATTACTACAATGGTAAAACTACCCTTGAAGAGGCTGTCATGGCTGCTGAGAGACAGTTGAAGAATGCTATTCAATAATATTCGCTGATCCTGAAAAGCAGGAGGTCTCCCCTCCTGCTTTTTTTTAAGGGGAGATATACTCATGGCTACTGAAAAACGAATGGATAGGGTTGGCTGGTTCTTTATCATTCCTGCCACAGTCCTTCTGATATTCTTTATCGTCTATCCCATATTTTACTCATTCTACCTCTCGTTTACCTCAACAAAGGGAATCGTGAGTCAATTTGTCGGAATCAAGAACTACATCAGGATGTTCAACGACCCTATGTTTTTCCTTGCCTTGAAGAATACCTTCAGGATCCTGCTGTTGCAGGTTCCCATCATGTTGATACTTGCCATATCCTTTGCTGCAATACTCAACAACAAGAAAGTCCGTTTCAGAGGGTTCTTCAGGACTGCTCTCTTCTTGCCCTCTGTTACTAGCCTCATCGCCTACTCCATCCTGTTCAAGATGCTGTTCAGCTACGACGGGTTGGTCAACAACACCATGCTCAGGCTCTCGCTCATTGATGTGCCCCTGCAGTGGATGAGTGTTCCACGCCTGGCGACCTTTGTCCTGATCCTCGCCATGATATGGCGATGGACCGGCTACAATATGATCTTCTACCTCTCTGCGATGCAGAATATCTCTGAGGATCTCTATGAAGCTGCCTCCATCGACGGCTCTTCCAAGGTGCACAGCTTCTTCCATATCACCATTCCGCTGTTGAAGCCCATCATCCTCTTCACGACGGTGATGTCCACCATCGGGACACTGCAGCTCTTTGATGAGCCGATGAACCTCTCCCAGGGAGGGACGACAGCAAGTATGATAGGACCTGACAACTGCTTTCTCACCCTCAGTGTCTATATCTACAACATCTGTTTCAAATATACTCCGAACTTCGGCTACGCTGCGACTGTCAGCTACGCCATCCTTATAATCATTGCATTGCTGACCGTCATCCAGTTCAGGGTGAGCAGTGATTCGGAAGATACGATGAGAAAGAGACTGGAAAAGGCAGAGAGAAAACTGCAGAAGGGAGGCGTACGATGAACATGAAGAAAGGGTTTGGTTCATTCTTATTATATCTATTCCTGTCAGTTTCGGCATTCCTGTCGATATTTCCCTTTTTCTGGATAGTGATAGGGTCGACAAACAAGGCTGTGGACATCCAGATGGGTAAGCTCAGCTTTGGAAACCAGCTGGGAAATAACCTTGGGAAGCTCTTCGGCAGTGCCGACATGGGAGGGGCTCTCTTCAACTCTGCAAAGATTGCAGTGCTGACAGTCGTCCTCTCCCTGTTGGTGACCAGCATGGCTGCCTATGGCTTTCAGATGTACCAGTCCAGGGCAAAGGAGAAGGCCTACTCCCTGTTCCTGCTGACGATGATGATCCCCTTCGCCTCCTTGATGATCCCCCTCTTCCAGATCATCGTGGTATTCCGTCTGTTGAACTCCCATATGGCCATCATCCTGGTAGGAAGCATCAGTGTCTTCATGATATTCTTCTTCCGACAGAGCTTTGTGAGCTACCAGACTGAGATCCTGCAGGCAGCCCGTGTTGATGGGGCTGGCGAGCTTCGCATATTCTTCACGATTTTCTTTCCCAGCATGAAGAGTACCTATGCAGCTGGTGCCATCTACGCCTTCATGACCAGTTGGAATGCGTACATCTGGCCCCTGATAGTCTTGCAG
>CAZTXW010000049.1:0-15414 GCA_964617345.1 uncultured Sphaerochaeta sp.
AGAAAACCCCTGAACCCCAAAACTAAATAGCATATCAATCAACGGTATTGTAGAAAATACGAGTGTGCGTACCTGGGATAAAAATTGACGAAATTGAGTAGTCTAAAATATCAAAAAAAGCAGAAAAACTGGAAAAATTCCATAAAAATAAGTGTTTACAAAACAAACACTTGCAAAGGGTAATCTTGTATCATGGGCAAGTTGTCATTGAAGGGAATTTGGTACGTGATCCTGAAAAGGTACTGGTAGGAAGCAATGGCAGTGTCATGGGAAAGTTTTCCATCGCAGTGAACCGGTATTACAAGAAGGCCAATGCCGAATCAGTGGAAGAGGTCATGTACATTGGTGTGCAGGTATGGGGTGGCTTGGCAGAGGGATGCCTCAATTACCTGAAGAAAGGGCGGGGTGTTCGTGTCGTGGGGCGCCTGCGTCAGGAGCGTTGGGAAGACAAGGAAGGTGGAAACCGGGAGAAGATAGTTGTGGTGGCCGAACATGTGGAGTTCAAGCCAGAAAGCAAGGGTAAATCTGTTGAGGTTGGTGAGGAGGAGCAGGAGCCTTTCTTCGATGAGGAAATCGCTCTCTGATCCATAGCGCGATTCCACTATCTTTTTTTCCGGTTTGCCATTATTATATCACTCGTGAGAAGGAGTTATATGCATGAGTGAAATAATCATTACTTCCGATAATTTTGAAAGTGAGATTTTGCAAGCGGACTTACCGGTCTTGGTGGATTTTTGGGCACCCTGGTGTGGCCCCTGCAAGATGATAGCCCCAGCCCTTACCCAGTTGGCTGAAAAATATGCCGGTAAATTGCTGGTGGCTAAGGTCAATGTGGATGAAGTCGCCTCTGTTGCCAGCAAGTTCAGTGTCAGCAGCATCCCGACCCTTATGATCTTCAAGAATGGCGAGGTCGTCGACCAACGAATAGGGGCAGCATCACTGTCTGTGCTTGAAGGGTTTGTGAAGCAACATCTCTAGGGTATGTAGTTCTGTTTGTATGGGGGGAGGCGCAAGCCTCCTCTCTTTTAGCTTGGATTGTAGAAACTCTAAACCTTTTCAGTTTTTTGCTTTCCTCTCCAATGCTTGAGGTGTCGGTTTTCTTGTAGCACAAGATGCCACTATTCCCTTTTCCCTGTCCGATTTGATGTTTCCCCCTGAACTTCCGTGCCCTTCCATCGTAAGAATATTGTACTTCTGTATCACTCTGTGATTGAGCGTATCCACCATGACACCTTACAGCTTTGGTATTATTTTCATTGCCTATCGGAATATGACTTCTTGCTTCTGTATCCTCAGTGCAGGAATGCATCTATCTGAGCTGGTACTATCTTTGCTTCCTTGGAAGGGAACAGCACCCAGTCATGTATCAACCCTTCGCCAAGCACCATGGACAGTGTTGAATCCTTGGCCTTGCCTATCTTTTCCTGCAGTAGCAGGCAGTCAGGATATAACACCTCGTGAGTGCCGACAAAAAGCAGTATATCCCCCAGACCGTCCATATTCCCATACAGTGGGGAAAGGATAGGATTCGTAAGGTCCTCACCTCCACTGTAGAGCAGGGCGGCATACGCTAGTCCCTCTACCGACAACACAGGATCCAATCCCTCATAGTCTGGTATCAGGCTGTTCTGTAAAGAGAGGTCAAGCCAAGGGGAGCACAGTACGGTTTTCTGTGGGAAGGGAAGCACACTTTTCTTTTTGAGAAGCTGCAGAAGTGCCAAGGCTAACCCCCCTCCTGCAGAATCACCGAACAGGAAGAAGGTGTGGTCGGGATAGGTGCTTGTTATCTTCTGGTAGGAGGCCAGGGCCATGGCCATGGTAGTCTCAGCGGTACTTTCAGGGGCAAGTGGATAATCTACAAAGGAGATTGTCATATGGTGTTTCTTGGCTAGGACCTGGATAAACCTCCGGTGGAAGGCTGTGGCCTCGAGCACATACGAGCCCCCGTGGAAAAACAGCAGGTGCCTTGGCCCGGCATCAGGGCAGCTTATGGTGGTAACCCCCTTTCCCAGTACTTCACATGCCTCTACTGCATATGATGAGTTGAAATGTTTGGCATCCATCAAAGCGTTGCCCCGGGATGGGTTATTGTACTGCTTCGCGGCAAGGGTTTTGACTTTTGCAAGTTTCAGAAGCGTACGGGTTACATCGTTGGCTGCACTCATCCTGGGTGTCCTCAATTACCCAATCATAGGCAATTGGATTGCCATCGTCTAGAGAGTGCCACGTTTAGTGCTGATAATGGCTCTCTGAATTCTCTCCCCCAAAACTCGCTCCCCTGGTATCGCAGACATACCAGTCCTGTTCGCTGTTCGTATCGCTGTAGTTGCTGCGGCAGAGGGTTCGGGTGGCTGTGCTGTCGGTGGAATCGATGGCCTTTTCTGCCAGGGGGGAGTCCCAATGACGCCCTTGGTAGAGAAGGCGGGCACTCTCTTCAACTTCCCTTGATCCAAAGCCTCCGTTGGTGGAGGTGGTCTTGTTGCTGTAGAGTACGGCATCGAGGATGGGACTCTCCCAGTCAGGGCTCTCAGTGACGGTGATACAGCCATTGTTTGAACTCAAGCCCCCAAGCTGTTCAGACCTGTTTTGCATTTCCTTCTCCCCCTGTTGAAACGCAATGACTATGAAGTCCCCCGCGTACACCTGCTTGTTCCCTAGGATACATCTGTCCTTTGCATAGGCTCCCACTCCATTGGCTATGGTGATTCCTGCAAGGTTTCCTGCCTTGGTGATGCGCAGTTCAACCCTGTCAGGATTAGTGGCCGAACCTTTTGTCGAGAATTCATTGATCAGGACACCTGCCCTGTTGGGGTTATAGGCCCATACATCTATAGCAAAGCTTGTGCTGTTCCCCCAAGGATCCTCCACCCGACCTTCCAGTCGGGTGGAGGAGGCAATCTCCATGGGAGAGGTCAGGTAGAGCATCAGGGTATCACGAACACAGAGGTAGTTTGTGTTCCTTACCCCGTTGACCTCAAGCCTGACGGATGTGCTCCGCACTTCCTCGCTAAACTGCACCTTGATGGTGGCAGTGTCGATTGCCTTGGCACTGAGCAACTTCGGGGGTGTGCTGTCCTTGTGGGCAAAGAGGTTTGTTATCGTAGGACCCTCCTGGTTACAACCGCAACTGGTTGAGAGCAGCAGGAGCATCAGCATCGTTGCAAGAGCGCATGTACAAGTTTTCATACTGAAAAAGAGGGGGAGTTGTCCTGATTGCTTCAATTGACAGAAGGGGAGCAAACACCCTAGACTTGTGCAAACGTGGGGGGAATACATGTCCAAACTATGGCAGAAAGACTATTCGCTTGATTCATTGATGGAAGAGTTTACGGTAAACAAGGATTATATCCTGGACCAACAGCTGGTTGTAGCGGATGCTTTGGCCTCCATTGCCCATGCAAGGGGGCTCCATAGGATAGGACTTCTTTCGGAAGAGGAACTTACCCAACTGCAAGAGGCTTTGCAAGAGGTCATCCAGATGGGAGGGGAGGGCACCTTCCCCATAACAGCCTCTGACGAGGATTGCCATACGGCCATTGAAGGCTTCCTCACTGCCAAGGTAGGGGAAGCTGGAAAGAAGATCCATACTGGCAGAAGTCGAAATGACCAGGTGCAGACCGCCTTGCGCCTCTGGATGAGGGAATTCGCCCTCAAGCTGTGTAGGGAGACAGGCTCTTTTGCAAAAAGCCTGTTGGAGTTTGCCAAGCAGCATGAGTTTGTCCCCATGCCAGGACGTACCCATATGCAGATAGCGATGCCCTCGTCTGTCGGCCTCTGGGCAGCCTCCTTTGCAGAAGAGCTCTATGACGAAGCCCAGCATTTGATGCAACTCTCCTGGACGCTGGACCAGAGCCCCTTGGGGTCAGCGGCCTCCTACGGAGTTCCCCTCCCCCTGGATAGGGAGTTTGTTGCCTCAGAGATGGGATTCTCCCGGGTCCAGAACAATGTGCTCTATGCAAACAACAGCCGTGGCAAGTTTGAGGCGATGCTGTTGGACAGCTGTGATTATATCGCCCTGACCATAAGCAAGCTTGCCCAGGACCTTATCCTGTTCACTCTGCCTGAGTTTGGCTATTTCTCCCTTCCCCAGGAGTTGTGCACAGGCTCCTCCATCATGCCTCAGAAGAAGAACCCTGACGGCCTCGAACTTGCCAGAAGCCGTTCAGCACTGGTCTCATCTTCGGCAATGGCGGTAAAATCCATCATCCGCAGTCTCCCCTCAGGATACAACAGGGACTTTCAGGACACCAAGGAGCCTCTGATGCAGGGCACACGTGCCACCTGGCAACTGGTCGCCATTATGAGTAGGATGCTTTCGGGTCTGGTTGTCCATGAAGAGGCTCTCGCTTCAGCATGTGTGCCTTCACTCTATGCAACCGATGTTGTGTTGAACAAGGTCCTGGAAGGCGGAAACTTCCGTGACATCTATAAGGATGTGGGCCTGAACCTCTCAGACGTAGAGGCCTTTGATCCTGTAGCGACCATCAAGGGTCGTACAAGCCTGGGAACTACAGGCAACCTCGCCCTTGATGATGACCTTCTGTTTGTGAACCTCATGCAGGAGGGATGTGAGCAGGTATTGCAGTCGTATAGCGATGCATATGAAGAGCTATGTGGACTCCCTGGTGTTGAGGTTGTCCTGTATTAGACTGGATTCCTTCAGCTCATCACAATAAAAAAAAATATGTAGGACAGTAAAGAACAAACCCAAGGAATCAAGAAAAACCCACCTGAAAAAGGTGGGCATGGGACAGGGCTTTGATGGGTGCATCAGAGCCTTGTTGCTTTCTCATCCTCTTTGGTCAGAATTGCAACTGGCCGACCCGAACGCTTTTGCAGCATAGGGGTGTGCTTTACCGCCTGGTGGTAGGCCTCTGCGATGTTGGTGCAGTAGTCTCCGATATGTTCAAGATGGCGAATCTTCTCAAGGATGAGCAACTCCATGCGCACATCGGCCTTCTCTTCGGAAAGACGGCCCTGCACAAGGTTGGTCAGGTGGTTTCTCCAGGTGTTGATCTGCTCCTCAAACTCGTTTGCCTTCTGCATCTCTGCCTTGGTCAACGTCCTGTCCATGCGATCGCGTACATAGTTGAGGAACTCCTGGACGAGGTTCTGGTACTGGCGAAGCTCAGTGTCGGTAGCCTCGTCGAATTTCCAGTTTTGCTGGTAACGCTTCTGCCCGAGCATGACCAGATTGTAGCAGCTGTCGGTGACTGATTCCAGTTCATCCATGACCCTTATCAGACAGTTAAGCGATGATGCATTGGTGGGGGTCTGTGAGTCCTGCAGCAGATGGACGCAGAAGTCTGAGAGCTGCTCCTGCATCTGGTCGGCATACTCCTCGTCATGCTTCATGGCTGCAACCTCTACTTCCAGATTGACGTCAGGGTTGTTGAACATGCTACGGTAACGGTTAAGCATATTACAGGCGAGGTTGGCCATCTTCTGGATCTCGTCCCTGATGGTGATCATATATAACTCAGGGGAGTCGATGAAGGTACCACCGATGTATTTGAAGTGATAGGTGCCTTCGTCATATTCGTCCTTCGCAGGGACCATCCTCTCTATAAGGCGGGCATACTGGCGGACAAAGGGGAAGAATATGATGGTGTTTGATACGTTGAATACTGTATGGAACATGGCCAAAAAGAGTGGCAGCTGTTGTGCCAGAGCCTCGGGGGTGAGTGAATATATGTCCTTGAGGGTAAGGGCATTCACTATCAGGAGGATGGGTTTGAGGAATATGATGGCCAATACGCTGCCCAGGACGTTGAAAATGATATGGGCCAATGCCGCCCTCTTGGCGGTGGTGCTGGTACCGATGGATGCCAGATAGGCTGTGATGGTTGTTCCGATGTTCGAACCAAGGATCAGGGCAGCAGAGGCAGTGACCCCCAGCCAACCGTTGTAGGCCATGGTAAGGGTCATGGTCATCGCTGCTGCCGATGATTGCACCACAACGGTGACTACGGTCCCGATCAGCACACAGGTAAGGATCATCAATAGCGAGTCCTTGTTGAAGGTGCTGAGGAAAGCAAGTGCTTCCACATTGCCACTCAAGTCCGGCATGGACTTCTGCATGAAGTTCAAGCCAAGAAAGAGCAAGCCGAAGCCGAGGGACACATCAGCGAGGTCACGGATATGGCTTTTCTTGGAGAACATCATCGGAACGCCTATCGCAATGGCGACAAGAGCCAAGGTGGAGATGTCCATCGAGAATCCGAGTAGGGCTACCAGCCATCCGGTGAATGTGGTTCCTATGTTAGCACCGAGGATGACCCCGATCGCCTGGAACAGGTCCATCAGGCCAGCATTCACAAAACTGACCACCATGACCGTTGTTGCTGAGGAACTCTGGATAAGGATGGTGATGATGATTCCGGTTATTACCGAGACAAAACGGTTCTTGGTCATTAACCGAAGAATGGCCTTCAGTCTGTTGCCGGCAGTTTTCTGAAGACCTTCACTGAGGAGTTTGATCCCATAGAGAAAAAGCCCCAGACTACCTACAATCTTAAACAGGGTCATGAGTATATTCATATCAGCACAAACGTATCAAGTTTGTGCTGGTTTGGTAAAGTAGTTGACTGAAGAGTTTTCCCTCTGGGGATGTTTTCTCTCCTTATTCGAGCTGTTGTCCAGATAAAACGCCGCAACAGATCTTTCTGCGATGATTCTAAGCATTGGAATGGATTGAACTTTCAAAGCTGTTGTTGTATGGTTTGCCCATGAGTATCATCAAACCGCAAAAGCTTGGAATCATCTCGGGTCCTGGCTCAGAGTACTTTACCGGCAAGGTTGTAAAACACTTGCGACGTCTCTATCTCGAACGCTATACAAAACTCTCTTCAGCCCTTGCGAAAAGGCACAATATGAGTGAGGAAGAGATCCTCAAGACAGTCACTCTGCTCGATGATCTGAACAACAAGCGTATCCCCAGAAGCAAGAGACCAGGCTCGTTCCAGTGTCCGGACTTTACCATCAAGGCCAAATACACGAGATTTGCCAATGGGGAAGTGAAGGCAGAAATTCTTGATGCGGTCAGAGGCCTGCGTGTATTCATCGTGTATGACCTCTCCAATATGGAGCCTGTACGCGTAGCGGGCAGTGATGAACCCATTCCCTTGTCAGTCAATGACCACCTGATGTTCCTGCTTACCACCATCAATGCGATACAGCTTGCAGGTGGTGAGAGTGTCACGTTGGTACTGCCCACCTATCCCTATTCAAGACAGCACAAGAAAGGCGGCCGTGAGGCCCTTACTGCAGCCATGTTTGGCCGCATTTGTGAGATGTTGCGTGTGGATAGGATTATCACCTTGGATATTCATAGCAGGGAGATTGAGAACTGCTTCTCGCACTTGCATCTGGAGAACCTCCATGGTTCCTACCAGACCCTCATTGCCCTGCACAAGATCATAGATTTCAGTGACCCTGACATAGTGGTTGTCTCCCCCGATACCGGGGCTATCAGCCGAAACAAGTTCTATGCCCAGGCATTGCACCGTCCCCTGGCCATGCTCTACAAGGAGCGTGACTACTCCATCGTCAGCAAGGACGCCAAGCACTCCAATATCAAGAGCATCAACCTCCTCGGTGATGTCAGTGGCAAGACAGTCCTCATGGCTGACGATATGCTTGCTACCGGAGGGACGCTGATCATAGCGATGCGTGAATTGATGAGCCTCGGGGCAAAGCGCGTCATCTGTATGGTGAGCCTGCCATTTTTCAATGCCAATGCTGTTCAGGAGTTTGAGAAAGCCTATCAAGAGGGCATTTTCTACAGGATTATCGGAACCAATGCTGTCTATCATGGACGCGACCTCCTGGATAAGGAGTGGTATATACAAGCTGATATCACCGAGCTGTTTGCCCGGGTCATCAGCCGCCTGCACCATGGGCGATCGATCAGCCCGTTGCTCGACAACAGAAAGTTCATCCAGATTATGATTGACAACACACAGGCACAAAATACAGCGCAAAAGGCCTCTGCCAGCGCTAGTGACCCGGACCGCAAGTAGCCCTAGGCTAGCGGTATCCGGGTTATTCCACTTTACCCCTCTCCTGCCGTAGGCCGGAGGAGGTAATGCAGTATGCACCTCAAGCTCATGCCAACTGGAGACTATATCATGAAAATGTCAAACCGTATTTCCGCATTCCAATGCTCGCCCATCAGAAGACTTTCCCCCTATGCCCGAGAAGCCCAAAACAGAGGTATCAAGGTCTACTACCTCAACATAGGCCAGCCCGACATCAAGACCCCCCCTCAAGTCCTTGAGGCCGTTCGTTCCTATGACCAGAGCATCATCGCCTATGGAAATAGTGAAGGGCGTGAGGACCTGAGGCAGGCCCTTCCCGCCTACTATGCAAAATACGGCCTTGAGGTGGGTAGTGACGAGCTTCTCATCACCACCGGGGGAAGCGAGGCTTTGCAATTTGTGTTCATGACCCTCTGTGACCCATACGATGAGGTCATCATTCCCGAACCCTACTATACCAACGTTTCCTCCTTCGCCCACTCGGCGATGGTCAACCTGGTTCCTGTCACCAGCAAGATAGAGGAGGGGTTCTCCCTTCCTGCTATCTCAGAGTTTGAGAAGAGGATAACCCGCAAGACAGGTGCAATCCTCCTATGCAGTCCCAATAACCCTACAGGTCATGTATATACCAAGGACGAGCTGCTGCAACTGCTCAACCTCGTGAAGAAGCATGACATCTTTCTGATCGTGGACGAGGTGTATAGGGAGTTCTGCTATGATGGTGAAACCTTCACCAGCGTACTTGCTTTCCCCGAGTTTGCAGACAGGGTAGTCTGTGTCGATAGCTTTTCCAAGCGCTACAGCATGTGTGGTTCCCGTATCGGTGCCCTTGTCAGCAAGAATCCCGATGTTCTGGCCAATGCCCTCAAGCTTGCCCAGGCAAGGCTCTGTCCTCCTGAGATAGAGCAGGTGGCAGCGAGGGCCGCCCTGGACACTGATGATGCATACCTGCGGGAAGTAAAGGCTGAGTATGAGAAACGCAGGGACTTTATCGTAGAGGGATTGCAGAAGATAGATGGAGTGGTGTGCAATGCCCCCAAAGGTGCTTTCTACCTGGTAGCTGAGCTTCCAGTTGACAATGCAGAGGATTTTGCAATTTTCATGCTGAAGGATTTCTCCTTGGACGGCAAGACCGTGATGGTCGCCCCGTGTGAAGACTTCTATGAGACTGAGGGCCTTGGACGCAAGCAGGTGAGGATCGCCTATGTACTCAATACCGAGGACCTCGCAGAGGCTCTCAAGTGCTTTGAGGCTGGCTTGAAGGCCTATCGTGAGAATGTCCTTGGGCAGTCATTGTAGGTTTGTTGGATTATGAGCGATAGCTGCTATCGCTCATATTGCCCACTACCTTGGATGTTGCTCCTACTCGCCTATGATCTTGATAAGGCAATGCTTATCGCGCATTCCGTCAAAATCATAATAGAAGAGCTGCTCCCAGGAGCCAAAGTCGAGTTGTCCTGCTGTGATGGCAACCACAGCCTCACGACCCATGATGCTGCGTTTGAGATGGCCGTCAGCATTCTGCTCATCGCCCTTGTTGTGCTTGTACTGCTCGTACGGCAGCTCTGGGGCGAGTTTCTCGAGCCAAACCTCAAAGTCCTGGTGCAAGCCGCTTTCGATGGAGTTTATGAAGACGCTGGAGGTGATGTTCATGGCATTGACCAGAACAAGACCTTCCTTGACCCCGCTTTCCCTTACGGCTTGTTGTACGGCCTCGGTGATGTTGATCAGACCGCGCCGCTTGTTGATGTTGAACCACAATTCCTTTCTGTAAGTAATCATGAGCACCTCCATTGGCATCTATAGTATACCATAGAGTGATTGTAACATGTAGATTTTAGCGATACACTGCCGCTCATTATGGAAACTCCATCGGTCATTCTTCCCAGGACCAGGATCTTGGGGCATTTTGCTATACTCACCGTCGTCTTGGTCTGGGCCACCACCTACATATCCACCAAGATCCTCCTCAATGCCTTTACCCCCATGCAAATCCTGTTGGTAAGGACGAGCCTGGGATTTTTCTTCCTGTTTCTCTGTAATCCCAAAAAGATGGTGTACAAGCACAAACGTGATCGCCTGATACTAGCAGCGGCTGGCCTGTGTGGTATCTTTCTCTACTACTACCTTGAGAACACTGCCCTGGTGTACAGTTCAGCCTCCAATGTTGGCGTCATTGTGGCGACAGCCCCTTTCTTCATCCTGCTTGCCGTACACTTCATCTTGAAGGAGGAGACACTCAAAGCCCAGTATTTCGTAGGGTTTGCCCTCTCCATGCTGGGTATCATCCTGATAAGTTACAGTGGTCAGTCCGAGCTCTCTCTCAATCCCCTGGGCGATGGCCTTGCAGTATTGGGTATTGTCGTCTGGGCTCTCTATACTACACTGACACGCGTAGCCTCAAGGCGTGGCTATCCTACGCTATTGGCTACCAGGACAATGTTCTTCTATGCCCTGCTGGGGATGGTGCTGTATACCCTTCTCTTCGGTGATCTTCCCTCGATGGAATTGGTCATTCAGCCCCCTTATCTCTACCATTTTCTCTTTCTTGGCCTCATAGCCTCAGCCCTCTGTTTTGTCTTTTGGAATTTTGGGCTGCAGAGCATCGGTGCGATCAAGAGCTCGTTCTACCTCTATCTCAGTCCTGTCATCACGATTATCTTTTCAGTCATCATCCTTGGGGAGGTCATAACCCCCACCTCAGCCATTGGAACAGCGCTGACCCTAAGCGGGTTGCTGGTCTCTGAGTTCAAGCGTGACAGGACACTTTCCACCGAAGAAACAGAGAGTAAAAAATAGGGTTAACAGCAGGATGCTCTCTTGCAAGGTTACTATACTAATGTTAACCTAGTCGTATGGAAACACAGGAAAAGCTGGATATCCTCAGCCGTGATGCGCAGTATGACCTCTCGTGTGCGTGCGGTACGAAGAATCCCGATGAACACCGCAAGAAGAACCGTGCTGGGGACGGATGGCTCTACCCCACAACCACAGCCAGTGGGGGGCCTGGCATCATTCTCAAGACCCTCATGGGTAACCGCTGTGCCAACGACTGCAAGTACTGTCCCTTGAGGGAGGAGAAGGACTTCCGTCCTGTAGCCCTGTCTCCCTATGAGATGGCTTCCTTCTTCTATGAGTTCCAGCTCAAGCGCCCGCTCATCGGTATTTTTCTCTCCAGTGCAGTGTTGGGAGATGGGGAGAAGACCATGGGCCTGTTGGTTTCCACAGCTGAAATCCTACGAAAGCATTTTCACTACCGAGGCTACATACACCTGAAGATAATCCCAGGGGCCAGTAGGGCGAGCATCGAGGAAGCCCTTTCCTATGCTTCGGCGGTATCCCTGAATATCGAGACCCCAGGGGCAAGGCATTTCTCCCGCCTCACCGACAGGAAGGAGTACCAGAGGGATATCATTGACCCACTCACCTTCATTGCCGAACAGACATCCAGGGGTGCTCGGTTTTCCCGTGTATCAACATCCAGCCAGTTCATCGTCGGCGCCAGTGATGAGAGTGACCAGGAGATACTCTCCTACGGAAGCCGCATGTACTCCAATCTCAAGCTGGGAAGGCTCTATTACAGTGCCTATCAGGGGGGCCTTGGCGATCCTTCCCTCCCTGGTGAGCAGAACAGGAAGACACAAAGCGAGCAGCTTACGCTTTTCGACCTCGGTCCTCAGATAGGGACCTCCCCTGATGCACTGATGCGCGAGCATCGGCTCTACCAAGCTGACTGGCTTTTGCGCAAGTACGGTTTTTCCTATGAGGAGCTTCTCTTCGGTTCCGACGGAAACCTCAACTTGCAGAAAGATCCGAAGCTTCTGTGGGCAGAGAGCCATCCTGACTCTTTCCCTGTATCGGTCAGGAGAGCTTCCAAGGAGCAACTGCTCCGAGTTCCCGGCATCGGGCCATCCTATGCACAGAGGATCGTGCAAGAGCGGGGCTCCTGCGCCCTTTCCTCCTTGGAGGACCTGCGTCTTCCCCCTGCTACCTTAAGAAAGGCAAGAACCTTCCTGGAGATGTGAATACCCTGCTTGAGTGAATAGGATCAAAAGCATACAATGCCTCTCATGGTGCAATTGTATATCTCCTTCTTTTTTGTCTACTCTATTTTTGCGATAGTCAATCCCTACCTGCAAGTGATGTTGCGCAATAGTGGCTATTCCTATGAGGCAGTAGGCGTGTTGTTGGGCATCTTTGAGATTGCAGGCTTGGTCGGGCCCCTGGTAGTGGGAAGGATTGTCGACAAGACAGGCAGGCTCAAGGATACTGTTCTCATTGCAACGGGTGCTTCAGCCCTCGGTATGATCTTGCTGGTCCGTAGTGGTCCTGTATGGCTTACCGTTCTTGCACTGGTCATCATTGCTTTCTTTTTGCGTTCTCTCTTGCCACTCGTCGATACGGTTGCAACCAACCGGTTCGACGGGGATGCACAGAAATATTCCTACATCAGGGCCTTTGGAACCTTGGGATTTGTTGTTTTCTCCTTGGCGTACGCCGCCTTGGGAATACCCATCCTGACCGATAATTCCAATATCATCATGTATGGGCTTTTGGGGTGTCTGCTTTTCTTCATACCTGTTTTGAGCTGGAAGGAAGGCAAGGTCCTGCCCCCTGATGCGAACATGCCTACGATCAAGACACGGACAAAGAGAGAGTCTTTCTCAACCAACCCCTGGTTTGACTCTGCCTTTGCCATTGGCCTGGTAATCATAGCCTTCAATCGGATGAGCATGGCTGCAGTCACAAGCTTCTTTTCCCTGTATCTGGTGGATGAGTTGCATATCAATTCGATCTCCCTGATGAATGCCATTGGGGCTGGCAGTGAGATCATCCTTATGTTGCTTGCCGGCTACCTCATCGAAAAGAGGGGTGTCCTTCCTGTATTTCTCTTGCTGGTAAGTGGCATCGGCATGGCTGTAAGACTGTTGCTGTATGCCCGTTTCCCAACCCTCACAGGGGTGGTCGTGGGGCAGTTGCTGCATAGTGTCTGCTTCGGGTTCTTTCACCCTGCTGCCATACAGCTTGTTGCACGAAGGGTGAAGCGTACCCATCGTGCCTTGGGCATGTCGATGTACATCTCCCTGGGAACCGGACTACCGACGGTATTGGGCTCTTCTTTGGGAGGGTTCCTTACCGAAGGGTATGGGTATAAGGTGCTGTTTGAGAGTTTTTCGGTATTCGCCATGATCTCAGTGGTGTTGTGTCTCGTGTTTTGGAAAAGAATGCGCGCCCCTGCGCTTGAGGAGGTGTAGAATGGTACCTATGAGAAGATCTGAAAGAGCGATCGATGAACAGGAAAGCTATCGGATCCTGCGAAAGAGCCTGTGGGTAACCCTTTCTACGGTCAATGCAAGGCAGGAGTCCCCTTTGGGGTTGGGCTCTCCCTACGCAGTGCCCATTTCTGTGGTTGAGCATGATGGGGCCTTCTATTTCCATAGCGCCAGAGAGGGACATAAGGTCGATAACCTCAAAGCGGACGGGCGAGTCTGCATCACCTGCGTTGGGAATGCGGAACCTGATGAAGCTGCCCTTTCTGTGGCCTATGAGAGCGCAACCTTTTTTGCAACGGCAGAAGAGGTTACACTACAAGAAGAGAAGATGCAGGTACTTGATGCTTTGTGCAAAAGGTTTGCCCCTTCCCAACAACCTGAAAGGCAGATAGCGGCGATGGTCGACAGGACTGGTATCTGGAAATTGCACATATTTGGCAGTTCGGGGAAGCAGAGGAAGTTTGAATGAGAGCGCAAGGTGTGCTATGCTCACAACCAAGGAGATACTGCTTGTGAAAAACAGTCCCGGATGGGATTTGCCCAGCATGACAGATGTATCAGCTGAGAAAATCCAGAAAAACTTGAAAGAGGCTTCCATTTTCATCAATACTGATGTCTCCAACATCGTAGCCATCATTGACCGTTTCCACCCTTTGGAGCTAATGAAGATGGCTTGCTGGGAACAACGCAGGATATGGCATGACCGCCCCAATGATATGTTTGCCCAGGTAACAGCTTCCCGGTTGGTCTCGTATCTCCAGTCGGTTGTGGCGGCAAGGAAAGCTCCCTATTCCCAGAATACTGATATTAAGGAGAAGGATTGGAAACGCTTGGTAAAGCTCTTTGATGATCTTTGCCGCAAGTCCATCCGTTATACTGATAACTTTGCACTCGCTTTATATGCCGACCAACAGATATCCTCAGAAGAGCTGTTGGTCTTTTTTCAGGACTTTGCAACCGATAGTATCCTGCCCCCTTCTGCCGACAGGGAGTTGCTGGAAAAACAGCACAATGCCCTCAAATACCAGTTGCAGCCCTTTAATTCCCTCATAGCGGAGCTCTTCGATGCAAAGCTCGATGGCTTGCTTACCGCCTTTGTCCAACTGGCCAAGAATGCCCATGAGGGTATCGACAAGCTCAGGGAGGACAGTACTGTTTTCAAACAGGCTAGCATGTTGCAGATAGAGATACTCAAAACCCGTGGTGAGTCTGATAAGGATATGCAGGCTATGATGGATCGTGTCATCAAGGAACAGGGTTGGGAGAGTTGGGTATCCGATATTGTTGGCCGTCGTGATGGCTATGATCTTTTTGATGTCAGGAAGATAACAGACCTTTCAGTCTCTGATGCCCTGTTGTTGGCAATAGACGCGGGACATGACCGCTCTTTCCTGGAAGGTGAGACGAAAGGGTGGCTGACCAAAGCTTCACCTATCAGTGATCGTCCTTTCTTGCGCATATTCAACACCATCTTCTGCTTTGATGGTGAGACCCTGCTAGACCGAGCCTACTGGATCATACGAAGGGCGGTGTGTGCCAAGGGTGAGGAATATGCAACCCGGTGGAAAACCATCGAGCAAGAAAAGCAGTCCCTCGTTCCCATAACCTTCTTCTCTGCCATGTTGGGTACCATGAACTACACTAGGAATGTTCCCCAAGGTGACGGCTATATTGATGCCTTATTCGAGGATTCACACAACAAGCTTGCCATACAGATTCCCGCTTCCCATATGGGATGCTATCCCTACAATCCTTTTGAACAGACAGAGGATGTCATCCTCCAGCTAGAAGGGGAGCTTGATGCCCTCAAGCTTCTCCAAGAGGTTCCCCATAGCTCTGTAGTCATTGATATCACCAACAGTACCAGGCAATACCCCCTAGAACTGACAGATAACAAGCTGAAACTCTCCTTTATCCAGCTTGCAGATCTTGCAACCTCTTGGGATGGCATGGATACGATCAAGGAGCTTGTAGGCCTGCCTACCTTTGGCAAGCAGAAGCACCATCATGAAGAGGCAGAGGAAGAGACTCTTGTTGGGGATGAACCTGCTGTTGAGGATGAACCTACTGTTGAGGATGAACCTGCTGTTGAGGATGAACCT
>CAZTXW010000050.1:0-4841 GCA_964617345.1 uncultured Sphaerochaeta sp.
AATCTTGGTTCTTTTTCCTATGGGTGATGAGATGGCTGAGATACTGTTCGCTGAGACTCCGATTATACAAGGAGGTGAGGTAGTCCTTGTTCGCCTGGGAGTTCTGCATGTGCAGGTACACGATAAGCACCGTTATCGCCAAACTGATTCCCGCCACTTCCATCCCAAAGAAGTTAGCTTGCAATACCGCTCCTACCAGCACGGGAATGGGGAAAAACAAGAATAGGGAGAAATCCTTCTGCTTGAAGCTATCACGATTGATGATCAGGTACACAAAGCCGAAGAACATGCAGATGAAATCGGCAATAATAACAAGAATGACCAGCTTCCCCCGCTGATAGACGTTATTGCCATCAAGGGAAAAGATGATTCCATTGAACAGGCTGGAAAAGGTAAGGATCAGGGCTATGAAGAAGGGGGTGAAGGCGATGATGCCTATACCGCGAGGAACCCTGACCCAGCGTCTGCGCAGCTGGTCGAGATAGAGCAGGTAGAGGGCCCCAGGGAGAGGATTGACCACATAGAACCAGAAGGTGACAAAAACCAGCAAGGCCCTCGATCCGTAAAAATCCCTTCCGGACAACAGATCTACCCCAAGTTCAAGTACGATGATGGCCAACGTTGAAAGCAACAGGGCAACGAACAGCGAGTCTTGTGCTTGGCGACGTCCCCCCTGCCCCATTGCATAGACAAGGATGATGGTTACCAGGATGAGTGCTATGACTGAATTCTGCACATAATACAGTAAGGGCAAAGCATCCTCCTTGTGATACCAGACTTCACTTCAGTATAGGGACAACCTGTATTTTTCACTAGGGGTTTGGTGATATAAAAAAACTATAATACCCCCTATAAAGCTATGCTTGGGGGACATCTTACATACCCTTGTACTAAATAAGAGAAGATTTTTTTAGGTAAAAGAGATCTTTTCAAGACATCTTGCGAGAAATGTGTGGTTGCTTTGGGATACGTCCGCTCTTTATGACACCCTCAAGAAAAGGGACTCACTGCGAAGACTTTCTCCTATATCATATGCATCAGGGGCTACCTATCCTATGCTTTTCTGGAGGCTATGGATCTGAGCAGTTCGATCTTGTCTGGTTTCCCCAGGACCAACATGCTGCTTCCCGGGGAGAGCTTTTCGTTGGGTCCTGGATTGAAGCGAAGCTTTCCTCCAGAGCTTTGGGTGGCGATGATGATCAGGCCGGTACGCTGGGGAATGGCTGCATCCTTGATCATGATGCCAGCGAGCTCAGAGCCTGCCTCTACAGTGACCTCACCAAGCTCAAGCAGTTCATCATCGAAACGGGTGACGATGTCCAAGAAGGAGACCACGTGGGGCTTGAGCATGAGGTAGGCCATCCTCATGCCGCCAATCTCATTAGGGGAGAGGGTCTTGTCCGCACCAGTGCGTTTCAGCTTTTGTGCAGAGCCTTTTTCAATCGATTGGGCGACAATGTAGAGCTTGGGGTTCAAGCCTCGTGCTGTTAGGATCGTATAGACATTCTGAGCATCATTCTCAAGGCAACTGACCATACCTTTGGCTTGCGTAATGCCAGCTTCGATGAGTGTTTCCTCGTTGGTTGCATCACCACAAATCACAGGGACGCCGTCTTCCTCGAGTTCAGTTGCGCGAGACTCCTGGTGCTCGACTACAATGAATGGGGTCTTGGTGAGGATGAATTGTTCCATGACGCTGGAACCTATCTGACCAGCACCGCAGACGATGATATGCTCTTTCATCATGGCAATCTGTTTCTCCATGGCTCTTCTCCTAAAAATCCGATTCACTCCACCATCGATAAGAAACGAAACCGCTTCCAACAATGCATAGGAGACAATGCCCAACCCACTGAGGATCAGGCAGATGGTACAAACCTCCCCGACCGGGGACAAGTCGACTATTTCCCGGTTTCCCACAGTCGAGATCGTAATGATGGTCATGTAGAGGCTATCGATCAACGACGAGTCAGTCAGGGTCATATACCCTATGGTGCCTGTCGTAATGAGGGTGACAACCAGGGTGAGGATGATCCAGCCTTTGGCTAGGGCTCTTTTCTGCATTGCATCTCCTCATTTTGTGACTTGTCCAGACCCTGATCCTGTAAGAGCGGATGCATTCCAGCAGAGCTCAGGCATATGCTTTGCCTGGACGGGATGTTCCCCTTTTACTTTACTACAAAGGCTTTTCCCACCGATCGATATTTCCTTGCAATAATACTACCATCTTTTTCTCTGGAATACGATAGCATTCCCTACATACTAAAGAGGTGCCAGACAAACCTCCAAAAGAGACTGGTAGCATGAGCATAGGGATACAAACAGCATGTTTGCGAGGTTTTATGGTGGAGCACAAACGTTGCTGCAATGTTGATAGCTTGGGCACGGATAGTATTGCACTCTTTCGAGAACCTACAACAACAGAGTGTGTGAGGGTATAGGGTGGAGGAGAAAGGGAAAGCACATCTTGTCAACTGATCGTTTACTTCTCGCGGTGCCGATATCTCTGTATATGGAATTTCTCCTTGTTTCCATACATCTTCTTATCAAGGGCCTTGATGAAAGAGAGCCAATCACCTTCAAAGCTATCACCGACCACATCCCAGCCAATGCTCACCTCTAGTGGGATAGGGAACGCTTCACTGAGATTGAAGAAGGCAAGGTCCATTTCAAGTTTCCCCATGGCGTCTTCCAGGTCCTTGGGAGATTCCATTTCGCTGAAAACAAGGAATTCATCCCCCCCATAGCGACAGATGAGCCAGGATCGGGAGAAGCTCTCACGCAAGAGCTTTGCAAACAACCGCAAGGCCTTGTCTCCCAGGTCATGGCCATAGGTATCGTTGATCGCCTTGAACCCGTTAATGTCCATCATGATGCCACCGATAAACCGTTCCTTTCGCTTATGTTGATACAGATACTGCAGGTACTGCTCGCCCAGGCTCCTGTTGTAAAGGGATGTAAGGTAGTCCTTGTTGGCATGGGTGTTCTGGATGTGCAGGAAAATCATCAGCATGGTAAGGGCCATGGAGATACCAATGACCTCCATTCCCTCAAAATAAACCTGTAGGATCGACGCCGCTACAACAAGGAAAGGGAAATACAGCACTTTGGGGAACTGCCTGTTCCTTTTTTCCTTGGTTCGCATGCGGAGTCTGAAAAAATGAACATAACTGACACCTACATAGATCAGGGCACAGAGGGTAACCAAGAAAATATACTCCCCTCGCCTATAGGTATTGCTTGCATCGATGGAGAATATCATCCCATTGAACAGGCTCATGACCACAAAGATGGCATTGATGGCCATTGGTATACAAACCAAAGCGCCCATCCTTTTGGGGATCCTTTCCCAACGGTTGTACAGCTGGTCGATATAGAGAAAATAGAAAACCCCTGGCAGGGGGTTGAGTAAGTAGAAGAGGAAGGCTGAGAGGGTAAGGATTGTCCTGGAGAAGATATAAGTCCTGCCTGTAAATATATCAATGCAGAGTTCAAGAACGATAATCACCAGAATGGCGAACAGCAGAAAAACGAACAGTGAGTCTTGTGCCTGCCTCTTTCCCCCCTGTCCCAGCACATAATACAGCAGGGTCAATATGAGGAAGATGCCTAGTATTGAGTTCTGAACATAATACAGAAGTGGCAAGTCAACCTCCAAATCCACACCGTTAGCATCATTATACCGCTAAAATTGGGTTAGGCAAGAGGTTTCAATGCGATTATCATCCCTACTATGTCATGAGCCTGTGGCATACAGGCTTGTCTCATTGTCTTGAAGGAGCCTCCTGGTGTCTATGTTCACGTTTCTGTTTATACATGCGTTCATCAAGGAGCTTCACAAAAAAGTTTGGATTTTTCTCTGTGAGTTCTTCATCAGCTCCGTACCCAATGCTCATACCCAAGGGGACAGGAAGCAGATGTTTGGAATTCACCAGCTCTAGTCCTTCCTGCAGGGATGTGACAGCCTCCTGCACAGAAGCCAAGGAATCGACCTCTGAAAGGAGCAAGAACTCATCCCCTCCATACCTGCCTACCAGCCAGTTCTTCGGTGCGCTGTCGCTGAGCATCTTGGCAAACAAACGCAACGTCCTGTCCCCCATATCATGGCCAAACGTATCATTCATCTCCTTGAACGTATCGATATCCAGGAGGATTCCTCCAACATGAAGCCAAGGTTTTCTATGGAGAAACAGGTAACTCAGATACTCCTCGCACAGGCTTCTGTTGTACAGTGAGGTAAGGTAATCCCTGCTTGCCTGGGAGTGTTGCATGTGCAGGAATACGAGCAAAAGGGTTAGGGACAACGCTACATTGAGTATATTCAGGCCAGGGATGTGCATCTGAAGCAGGGCTGCCACCATGATGGGAAAAGGAAAATGGATGAGCAAAGAGTTGGTTTGCTTGGGAAAATCCTTCCTTCCAAGCACAAGATGGAGTTGTCCTCCGATGAAATAGATAAAGTTGCAAATCGACACCAGAAAGAAATATTCACCACGCACATAGGTATTTGTCGCATCGATGGTAAAGATCATCCCATTGAACAGGCTGCGTATGACAAAGAAGGAGTTCAGCAGCACAGGCATGAGCGTCATCAGCCCAAGGCGATGGGGCACACGCTCCCAACGCTTGATCAACTGATCGATATACAAGAGATAAAAGGCCCCTATCAGGGGATTGAGGAGAAAGAGCAAGAACGTGCAGGCTGTGATGACAGTCCGTGCATAGGCAAACTGCCTGCCGGAAAAGACAATGACAAAAAAAGTGAGGATATTGATTATCAGTGTGGTAGTGATCAGGGAGACAAACAGCGAATCCTGTACCTGTCTTTTCCCCCCTTGGCC
>CAZTXW010000050.1:4941-11195 GCA_964617345.1 uncultured Sphaerochaeta sp.
TAGTGATCAGGGAGACAAACAGCGAATCCTGTACCTGTCTTTTCCCCCCTTGGCCTGATACATAGAGTAATGGCAAAGGCCCTCCCCACTATCATAGCTAGCTTCAGTATACGGGGTATTTCTGGAGAAACAAGCTACTTTTTGGGTTTTCTCTCTTTTCGCTACCCTGAAACGCCAAAACAGGGCACCAGGGGTCAGTACCCAACACAAACAAAGAATCCATCCTTGTATAGGTTTTCGCTCATCCAGCCTTCAAGGCAAGAGACAAAGCTTCCGATCTGTCCGCTCGAATTTTTTGCTCGGATGGGAGCAAGCATACACGGTGCAGGGGACAGTTTCCATCCTCACAGGGTAGAAACCTTGCTTTCCACTCCGCCACACGCTACGATTACCTATGAGTGAATGTAGCATAGACAATGCTTTTCTGTGCAAGCACAGCATGTTCGGCGGCCTCACAGAAGATCAGCTGAAGATCATCCATGACTATCTGGATGAACAGAGCTATGCAAAGGGGACGCGCATCCTCAAGCAGGGAGAACCGAACAATACCGTCTATTTCATTGCAGAGGGAGAGGTCTCCATCCAGAAACATCCCCTGGGAAAGGAAGACCAGCAGCGGGTCATAACGACCTTACATGTTGGGGACTCATTTGGGGAGATGGAGCTCATCGATATCCAAAGCTGTGCAGCTAGTGCAGTCTGTCTTACCGATGTAACTGTCATCAGCCTCTCCAACCAGAGTCTGTACAAGCTATCGACTACCCACTTGAAGACATACACCATGCTCATCCTAAACCTGGCAAGGGATATCAGCAGGCGACTGCGTTCCACAGACAACCTCTTGGCCCTCATTTCAAAGAAGAGCCCCTAGTTATATTTTCAACAAAGGATTGTTGCATACCCAGCACTGCTTGCTCGGAATGCCTTTTCTCTTCCCGCCTCATCACCACCAGGGTAAGGGCCATCAGGGTGGGGAACAGCGCTCCTACCAGCATACCGCTTCTCAGGGCTGATTCACGCTCGCCCAGAGTTTGCAGCCAGGGCAGGAATCTTACCAATGTGGGGTTTATATCGGCAGTGAAGCCTATGAGCCAAGGCCCGATCGAGGCCCCACCGTCACCTGCCGCTGCAAGCATGGCAAACAGCGAGGCCCCAGCAAGGGGAAAGTGCTTGGCCCCTATCACCACAGAGCCCGGCCAGAGCAGGCTGCTGCCCAACCCTGTCAGGGCACAGGCGAACAGGGAGACTATGGGCCAAGGCGAGGTCGCGGCAACCAGATAACAGCAGATGCAGAGTATCGAGCCGTAGAACATCGCTTTCCAGACAGGCAGGCGATCGCCATACTTGCCATATACAGAGCGTCCTATCCCCAGGAACAGGGCAAACAGGCACAACCCAACCAGGTCTCCCACAGCCTTGGGAAGACGCAGGGCGGACTCCACAAAGGCACTGGTCCACTGGGACATGGAGACCTCGGTAGCCCCACCCACAGCAATACCGAACACCACCAACAGGAAGTATCGGGACCTGAGTAATGTCTTGATCCTGGTCCTGTGCTCCTCTGCAACAGGGGGGGCTATGGGCACACGCATGAAGTTGAAGAAGTTCACCAACGGCATGATGCTCCAGATGAGCACCACATAGCGCCAATTCTCCCGTCCGAAGAGATGGAGCATCATGGTGGTTCCCACGATTACGGCGATAAAGCCCCAGGCATAGAAGGAGTGGAGCAAACTCATCGCCCGCTCCTTGGAGTCGTTGGGTATGCCCTGCACTATGGCACTGAGCAACAGCTCAAAGAGGCCTCCTCCGCTACTGTAGACTACAGTAGCGAGCATCAGCCCTCCATAGGGATTGCCTGGGAACAAGCGTGGGGTGAAGGCCATCATCCAAAGCCCTACAAAGGCAAGACCATGGCCCAGGGTAATGAAGGGTCGTATGCCATACTTGTCCACAGGACGGCTGAAGGCAAGGTCGGCTACGATCTGGGTAAAGAAGTTCAGCAATGTCAGTCTTCCCACCTGCTCAAAGGAGAGGGAGAACTCGCCCATAAAGGTTATGTAGAGCAAAGGGGCCAGATTGCAGATCAGGGCCCCTACGAAATTGCCCAGATAACAGGCTCGGATGGTTGATTTGTACATAAAAGTGAGTATAGGCGAGAAACACCTGCCAGTAAAGAAGAGGTTCGCTGAATTGTCATGCCTACGAGACTGGGCATCGCTATCCTATTCCATGCTCGGATGTTTTTCCCCTATCACGGCATCCAGGTACCGCTCCACTACCCTCTGCTCTTCAGATCCGACAGTCAATGCAGCAAAGTCCACAAACAGGTCCTCCATGATGGCCTGCCATCCCTTGCTCGGCATTTGGGAGGCAAACCTGTTTTCAAACAACCAGGTGGCTAGCACCTCCTGATTGGCATCAGTGAAGCGCTGGATGCGCTTCTGCTCAACTGCCTCAAGAAGCTCTTCTCCCGTACACCCCTGTTCCCCTACCACCTCTTGAATCTGAGTCCAGAACTTGGCACCTCGATTCAGATCCAAAGAGGGGTCATCAAGGTCAGAAAGATGCACTGTCCTGCTCCTTCCCTGTTGTGCCTTGCGTTGTGCCCCCTTGAGCACCTGCAGACGAAGGGCAAGATTGGGCCTCTCATGACTCTTGGCAGCGACAAGTTGCCCGATATGCTTCAGGCCCTGTACCAGATACCCATACAACTCGGCACTGTTGGCAAGCAGGTGCCAACTGTGCAGGGCCTCTATCGTCCCCCACAACGAGGCTCCTTCCACAGAGAGAACCCGAGCGTACCCCTGGTAATCCTCCACGGCAGGAGGAACCTCTTGCTTGGCATGGACATATCGCTTCAGGGGAACCTTGGAGACCCTGAACTCTCTTCTCAGGTCTTCCAGGGCCAGTACCTTCACCTCCGATTGTGCCAGGGTCTGCAGGCGTTGCACTTCATCGCGTTGGGCTGTCATATAGAAGACCTGACGCTCCTTTGCGATCTCTGCGATGGCCTCCACTATTGCAGTGGCCCTCTCATCGTCGCTATTGGCCAATAGCTCATCAAGGAATATGGGAAGGGCTACCCCGCTGGTATTCTCCTGCAGGGTGATGAAGGCCATCCTGATGGCGAACAGCAGCTGTATCCTGGTCCCACTCGACAGTTCATCCAGCTTGTAGGTTTTAGCCATGATGGTATCAGTGGCAAAAAACCCCTCATTGTTTGCAGAGAGCGTATAGCGGTGATTGGTAATGGATGAGAGCCACTTGCTTGCATAGCTGAGCACCTGTGGCTGGAATTGCTGCTCGCTCTCTCTCTTCAGCTCACCGGCTAGCGATGCTACCATCCTTGCCATGACCTGCTCGCTACGGAGGGCATCAAGCTCTGCGAGGGCAGCATGTGCCTCTTTCTGGGCCTGGGACAGGTCAGAGCCGAACTTCAGGGCCTCAAAGGTTGAACGCAACCCTCCAAGCTCTTCTCTCTTTTCATCCAGAGCTTGTAGTTTCCGGACAACCTTATCCAATGAATCACTCAGATCGGTGAGGGTACTCCTTGTCGCCAGTCTTAAGGCTTCAGGGACTTCGGTGCTCTTCTTCTCATACATCCTCCGATTGTAGTCCAGGGAGTACTTCAAGGTATTCCATTGGTCAAGCTGGGCAACCAGAACCCTAAGTTCAGCCGTATTGCCAAACTCCAAGTGGATGTTCTCCCAGAACTCGGTGATCGCCTCTTCGCTCGACCGTAGTTGCTCCTGGAATGCGAGTAATCTCTCTTCATTTTCTGCAAGGCTGCTCTGCAATGAACGGGCCTCGTGCATTCGCTTGATGATGTTGTCCCTCTTCGCCTTGAGCGTTGAAAGGTCGCTCTCTCCACTGGCAAGCTCTCCTTGCAGGAGTGAAAGAGCATGAGCAGACTCCTTCTGAGCTATCGACAAGGCCTCTTGTGCGTCCACAAAAGCCAGACGCAAGTCACTCCATGTTTGCAAGCGATCAGCAAAATGAAAGAACTGGGCGCCTTGCAGGTCCCCTTCATCACCCTTCAGGCCGATTGCCTTGGCAGCCTCCTGCCAATCGAGGGTCCACCTATACAGCTTCTCTTTCGCTTGCGCCAGATGCTCCTGTGCCAGTTTCCTTCTCTGGTTCAGCTGTTCGACCCTGTGTGTGTTTGCTATCTCATACCTCAGCTCTTCTACCATCCTATGGCAGGATTCAGGAGTCCATACGGGGGGAATTTCCCTATTGAGCTGACTAAGAAGCTTTGTCAGCTCAAGCTCTGCTTGTGCAAGGGCCTCTTCGGCCTTTGTACCGTCAATGTTCTCAGCGGTGGACGGAAGGAGCAAGAACACACCCAACAGCATGAACAGATACCCAAGCATATGCAACATCGGGTGTACAGCGATACCCACCAAGGAGCTCGCCGCCGCTATGCCGAGCAGAAGAAGCAACAGCCATCTCTTTCTGCCAGGGGGCAGGGGCCTTGCCTTGGGAGTTCCTTGCACGAGCCAGTATCGCTCCAGCCAGTCTGACAGGCGAATCTCTAGCAGTGTAAGATCCTTTGCCTGGTTCTCTACCTGTTCTGCCTCGCCCAGCTCATCAAGCAGAACCTGCCTGGCAGAGACATCACAGCGAAGGGGTTCGCACCCTTGCGCAAGGGTCCTCAAGGTATCTACATACCCCTTGAGTGTGTACTCCCCTGCAAGCCAGGAGTGTTCATCTTCCCACTCCTGCAAGGTTGCCTTGGCTGACACAAACTCCTGCTCAGAGTGTTTCAGAACATCCAAGGCATCCTTGTGTGCGTCATAGAGGTTGGTTATGCGCTCAGGCTTTTCCCTATCCTCAAGCTGCTCTTCGGTAATGGCACAGGAGGCAAAGCGATGCTGTAGCCCCTGCCTTTCCTGGAGGCAGGAGCGCACCTGCTCTTGGAGTCTTTCCTGTGCCGCAAGAAGTTCCTCCAACCTCACCGGCGAGCTCTTGTGCAAGAACTCGAGGGACGGGGAATAGAGGGCGAGCTGCTGCTCCTGATTTTCTATGAGTTCTTTCAGTTCCAGAAGAGATCGGGCTTCTTCAAGCAGGGCTTTGCTGGCGGAGAGGGAGGTTGAGTGCTGCAGATCTGCCTGTAATCTCTCTATCCTGTCCTGGATATCCCGCTGTTCCCCTTGTTTTTGCAGGACCTGCCTCAGGTTCTCGCTTGTCAGTTGTACCTGTTTAGCCTGGGCGATATTCCCACTGGAAAATGAGGAAATGCCCCCTGCATCCGCACATGCTCTATCGAGGTCCACCCCCCCCTGCATGCTGGTACGAACCTGCCTGAGGAATGCATCTGTCGTTCTGCCATCCTCCTGCAAGAGCTCATGCAGGGTAAACCAGTAACTGTCGCTCAACTCATCATTTCGCCCACTCAGAGGGATAATCTGATTATCCTCTAGGCGTGTCTGCTTAAGCTTGCCCTGGGAGAGGGAGAGACTCCAATCGGTACCAGGTGCCCGCAGGACCCCTTCAGCCTCCACCCCATCATAGGATGGTTTTCCCCAGATCAGGGAACGCATGGCACGGCTGAGGGTGGACTTTCCTACGGCATTCGGCCCCCAGATCACATTGAGGTGTTCCCCAAGCTCTTCCACTGGGGGGAAGGTGTCCTGTGCGAAGCCCGGACTCTTATGCACTGTTATGCGTTTCAGCCAATACTTCTGTCTCATAGCCTTCCCTCCCGGTCCTTGTTGACCATTGCAAACAAGAGGCGCCTGGCAGCTTCCCTGGCAAGGTGCAGATACTGCTCATCACTTGTAGGTGTTAGTTCAAGGCTCTGGTATGGACGGGCATTGAAGCTCGCCTCGTCCAGTCTCCTATAGTGCTGGGCCAGTTTCTGCACCTCCTGCTCATCGAGCAGCTTGTTTGCCAGCAGGGCGATGGCATCCTTTCCCTTTCTCAGGTTTTCCAGATCGATATCCAGGACAGTCTTGTCCACATAGGTGGTGAGGGTGCGCACCGTGCACTCCCCTACAGCTATCCACAGGCTTTCCAGGTGCTCACGGGTGAGTATCCTGGAAAGGTCGACAGTACGGTCAATCCGACCGGTGAGGGCGAGCTTGCAAAGCAAGGTCCCCTCATGCTGGAAGGAGGTGGCACATGATCTCAGGGTCCGGGTAAGGCTGGCCAGGACATCCTCTTCGGAGGTGGCACCGTCGATATCGATGGTGCACGTCTCGAAGCGATAGGGGCAGAGGGGTAACAGTACCGGGTCTTTCCAGGAAAAA
>CAZTXW010000050.1:11295-15391 GCA_964617345.1 uncultured Sphaerochaeta sp.
AGCCTGTCTGGGAACTCGTGCTTTCCACAAGCCAAAGCCCATGCACTCCCTCTTCGTTGCTGTCCAGGGCATAGGGAGATCCACAGTAGAAGCCATTGCCACCTCGTATAAACCCACCCTTGTGGATATGCCCCAGTACCCACCAGGGTATGGTTGTCTGGGAAAATGCAGTATGGGGTACTGGAGCATAGGAGGTTGAGGAAGCTGATCCCACATCACAGTGGAGCATGCCCAGAAGTGGCAGGCTTGTATCAAGTAGCTTTCGATTGAAAAAGTCCAGGGGATTTTCTTTCATGTATCGTTGGGCAAAGGACCACCCTACAAAGCGCACTCCCTTATAGTCGAAATGCTCCCAATTTCCTCCCAGTCCCAAGATCCGTATATGAGGACTCTCCCTGGCCAAGCGGGGAAAGACCGAGTAGTCGTGGTTTCCCCCTACCCCGATGACCTGAATTCCTGCATTCCCTAGTTTTTCCAGCCCTGCAAGAAGGGGCCCATACGCTTCAAACCAGTGCTCTTCCTGCTCGACAACATCACCTGCCATCACCAGGACATCGACATCAAGTTCCAGAGCCTTGGCTACGATGGCATCCCAGCTGGAATGGCTGGTGAGAGTATCGTGGTAAGGAACTGAGGGAATCCTTCCCATATGGATATCTGCACAACAGAGAATTTTCATAGCCTCCCCCTCTTTCTCCAACCGGATACGTAGCGATCTCTGGTGGGTTCTCCTCACTATACCATAGTTCGCAGCAGGTTTTCAGAGGGTATTTCTGCTCTCTACAAGGATGCGTAGGGTTTCAAGGTATGTAGGCACGATCATTATGATGGCCTTCCTTCGCAGAAATCTGAAAAGGGGACCTGCAAAGCTTCACGTGCCTATCCTCTCTTCGCACAGCATTCGTGATGATCGTGGGTATATTCCCCATTCAGCTCAGAATGGAGGATATCACTTGACAAAGGGAAGGGGTATGCTTACTATATGCATGTTGAATATAGTCAGAGAGGGAATAGTGTAATGACACCTTACGATGCATTCGGATTGCACTAGGGAAACAAGGATCTGCAACAGGCACTGGCAGAGAGGGGGTAAGGATGGGTGACAAGCAAGCAGGATGCTGTGAGGGAAAGTTCCAGAAGATGGAGAGGCTCCTGGAGATATGCCTCTTGTTGCTCCTGTTTGAGAAGGCTGGCTATGGCTATGGCCTGATCGAGGAGCTCTCAGCCTTTGGCTTTAGCGCTGAGGACCTCAATATCGGCTCCTTGTACAGGAGTCTGCGAAAGCTGGAGGACCAGGCTCTGGTCTCTTCTGTCTGGGAAGAGGCTGCCCAAGGACCCAAGAGACGGGTCTATACGATTACCGTGAAGGGAAAGCAGGAACTGCACAACTGGATTCCCATGCTCAAGCAGCGCAAGGCTCGCATTGAGCAGTTGATCGAAACGTACGAAGCGATGACTGTGGATGCAACGTAATATACAGGGAACGACAGGAAGGAGTTGGAGAGTATATGGCAACAATTATAATCATATATGGCATATTGGCTGTGGGACTTGTTGTCTCATTGTTCAGGAGTAGGGAGAAGACCAGGAAGGCCTTCAAGGTGGCGCTTGCTTCCCTGCTCAAGACCGCCCCGGCGCTCTTGGCAATGCTGGGCATCGTGGGCTTGATCCTGGGTCTGTTGACACCTGAGAAGATATCTTCCCTCATAGGAGCCGAAGCCGGATTTTTGGCAACCATCACAGCCGCTGTGATCGGAGCAGTTACCCTGATACCCTCCCTGGTGGCCTTCCCCCTGGCAGGATCGCTGTTGCGATCAGGTGCTACGGTGATGACCATCTCGGCATTCATCACGACCTTGGTCATGGTGGGTATTGTTACCGCTCCCATGGAGATGAAGGTCCTGGGCAAGAGGTTTACCCTCCTACGGAATGGATTGGGCATCCTTGCAGCGCTTCTGATAGCCGCTCTGATGGGGGTAGTACTGTGAAAAAATTCAAGCTTCCTATAGGGGTTGCCCTGCTATTCATCGCCCTGTTCATATGGGCTCCCGACCTGGCCACTCGTTCCTCCAGGGTTACCTGGGAATATTTCCTGGAGATGGTATTCATTCTCCCTCCCGTTTTCATCCTCATGGGTCTTATGGAGGTCTGGCTTCCCAAGGACAAGATCCAGAAGTGGTTGGGTAATGATTCCGGCTTTCGTGGGGGAATCCTCTCCCTGGCACTGGGGACCCTTCCCACCGGACCTGTCTATGTAGCGTTTCCCCTCGCCTCTTCCCTGTTGCACAAGGGGGCAAGCATCACCAACGTGGTCATTTTCCTGGGATCCTGGGCGGCGTTGAAGATTCCCCAGCTTATGGTCGAGGTCAAGTTCCTCGGGCTGAAATTTGCCCTGGTCCGCTTCGCCTTTACCACAGTTGCCCTGATCCTCATGGGCCTGTTCATGAAGGCTGTATTGCAGAGGCATCCTGACAAGCAATGGTTAGCCAGTGGTGAGAATCTTGCACAGTAGCTACTCCTTGGGGAACCAGGCCCTGGTCCGGTTTGCTATCCTGACCAGGGTAAGCATGATGGGCACCTCAACGAGGACCCCCACCACCGTTGCCACCGCTGCCCCTGATCGCAGGCCAAAGAGCGAGATGGCCACAGCAACGGCAAGTTCAAAGAAGTTCGATGCCCCTATCATTCCTGCAGGGGCTGCAACTGCATGGGGGAGCTTCCAGAGCCTTGCCCAGAGATATGCGATAAAGAAGATGAAAAAGGTCTGTATGGTCAGGGGGATGGCTATCAGCAGGATATGAAGAGGGTTGTCCACTATGGTCTGCCCCTGGAATGAAAAGATGATGAGCAGGGTAACGAGCAACCCTATGATGGTGACATGCTTGAATTTTGGTATATAGGTACCTTCAAAATATGCAAGCCCCCTGGCCTTGGTGATAAGGGTGCGCGACAACCACCCCGCTCCAAGCGGAATCACAACAAACAGCACGACAGACAGGAAGAGAGTCATCCAAGGAATCGCTATGCCACCGATACCAAGCAGCAAGCCTACTATGGGGACGAAGGCGACAAGGATGATCAGGTCGTTGGTAGCCACCTGGACCAGGGTATAGGCAGGATTGCCTTTGGTAAGGTGACTCCAGACAAACACCATCGCCGTACAGGGTGCGGCTCCCAACAGGACAGCTCCTGCAAGGTATTCTTTCCCAAGGGATGGGCTTATCAGATCCTTGTACACCACAGTCAAGAAAAACAGTGCAATAAGATACATGCTGAAGGGTTTTATCAACCAGTTTGTCACCCAGGTTATCACCAGGCCCTTTGGATTCTTCCCAATTTCCCTGATACTGGCAAAATCAATCTTGAGCATCATCGGATAGATCATCAGCCAGATGAGTATGGCTACTGGAATGGAGACATTCGCATATTCGAATTGGGAGAGGAACTGGGGAAAAGCAGGAAGATATACCCCGATCAGGACGCCCAGGACCATGCACAACAGGACCCAGAGGGTCAGATACCTTTCAAACAGAGCCATCCCCTCTTCCTGCCTGTGCTTGTGCCGTTGTTGTCTCTCGCTTCGCATAGTGTCCATCCTTATCCTACACTCCTACCTGTGACTGGCATACATGCCCTACCAAAATACTAGCCCTCATATAGACGACTGTCAATGTGTCTTTACCACAATATGCTCTTTTCCTCAGGTTCTCTCCTAGCCCCTTCGGCAGGTATACCCAAGCGAGCCCCTGGATGCCAAGCAAAGGTGTAGAAGGAAAAACGAATCGGAATACAGGGGTATATTCGCTGCAATCAGGGATATAATCAGCGACAGTACGGGGAAATCGGCTCAAATAGCAAGGTAAATAGAAAAACATACACGAGTAAAACCCTTTCTTATACATCCCTTTATTCAAGCTCTTCAGGTATTTTTTGTTTGCTATCAGTCATTTTATCCTGTTCTTAGAAAGCTTAATCAAGGTTTATTACCTAGCATTATAATATTGTATAACGAGTTATTTTTTCCCTTCCCTTGATTAATCGCTTTATGAGTAGTAGTATGGGATAAGACTCGATAAGAAACTATCCAAAGGAGCTA
>CAZTXW010000051.1:0-15081 GCA_964617345.1 uncultured Sphaerochaeta sp.
CTTTCCAGCTGGACTCTCTTTGGCGGGGTTCACATGGACCATACAGTGCTTTACCTGTGGGAAATTGATCTCTATGGCATGGTGCACCCTCTCTGCTATGGCATGGGCCTGGATGAGGCTTTGAGTCCCCTCTGCCGATATCTCCACATCAACATAGGCCCTGGATCCGAACATGCGAGTCTGCAGGACATCGACGCTCATCACCCCTGTCTGCTCTTCTGCTACCTTGCGGATTTTCTTGACCTCATCATCGGGACAGGCATGGTCTACCATCTTGTACATACCATCCTTGAAGATGTCCAGCCCAACCTTGAATATGAACAGGGCAATGACAATGGCTGCTATCGAGTCCGCGACAGGAAGGCCCAACCTTGATCCCACTATACCGATTAGGCCTCCTGTGGTGGCCAGGACATCGCTTTGCGAATCCCAGGCAGAAGCCATCAAGGCCGAAGAGCCTGTCTTCTTGGCGGCACTTCTGGTATAGAGGAACATGATCTCCTTGATGATGATGGATGCGATGGCAGCTACTACCGCCGCCACTCCAGGAATCGGGAGGTTTTTGTATGATCCGTTGTAGATCTTTCCAATCCCATCGAAGAACAGTCCGACGCCAAGGGCCATGACGATACCGGAGACCAGGATGGAGGCGACACACTCAAGCCTTTCGTGTCCGTACTGGTGGTGTTTGTCCGAATCCTTGGCCCCTTGTGATACGCCAACTGCAACGATGACAGAGCCAACGACATCACTGGCATTGTTGATACCATCGTTTATCATGGCATGGGAGTGTGCAAGGAAACCTACAGCGATTTTGGACACAGATAGCAGGGCATTCATGAAAATGTTTGTCCGGGAGATGTTCATTGCCAGCTTGTGATTTTTCTTCTGATCCACCGTATTCCCTCTCGTAAGATGCTAGAGCCTCTGCTCAGAGTAGATTTTACCGTACTCGTTGGGCATTGGTTTGTCAAGTAAACGCCGAAATGGCAAGGAACTATAGCTTGCAAGGGCTGAGTATATTTACCAGAAATTTGTTGCTTTATATAGCTAAAAACAGTATAATATACGCTATAGGTTATTATAATGGTAGGGTTTGTACAGGTATTCGCCCCTTAGGGAATGTAGCATGAAAAGAAAAACTGCTTGTCATTTTTTCATCAGCCTTGTCCTCTTGTTACTCATGAGTTCGCTTCTCCTCTTTGCAGGGGAGCTGACCTTTGATACTTCTACAGGTAAAATCTATGGGTTTGACCTATCTACAGCAGATAATCCCACGAACCCTAATTCTTATATCAACACTGCCAGGATTTGGGAAAAGCATGGTTTTGTCGGTCGTATCGTCTATCGTGGACAACCCACAGTGCTCTCTTTTGCCAATTCAGGGATGACGGCAACAGAAACATCCAACAACATGTTCTATTTTATCCATAAAGCCGGTGGCGTACTCCAGGTGGACAAGTGGAGGGAGTTTTTTCTGGTTACCCGGGTAAAAGGGCTTCGTCACAACGACACCCAAGATGACTTTGTGTGAAGTAACACCCCAATTCACCAGGATGGAGGATCAGTCCCCATTTCTATGGGCTCTGGCCCTGAACAGGTGGCCGATTGGGAACAAGGCTACAATAGCTCCGGCAGTTACGGGTTGAACTGGTTCCTCTTTCCTCACCCTTACAAATACAAATACAAGTACATTTGGATTGACCTCGTGGTTATCAGAAGGGAAGAAGTCATGCCAGATCCTCTCAATTTTGGTTCTTATGTGACTCAATTTACAGCTAGCACAACTGAAGGACTCCTCTTGCCCTTTGAGCTCTTGGGTGAAAATAACCTAGGGGGAGGCACCAATGACTTCCTGTTTTCAGTTCTGAGTGTAGTCCCCAATCCATTCCCTTTCGAAGACCTTTGCAACAAGAACTCTGTACAAGAGTCCCTTAAGATAGGGGAGGTCAGCTATTTTTCCCTTTCGGATTCAGCCAGTCTCAGTCTGGCTTCCGATTATGGCGGATCAGAAGCAGACTTCAAACTCTACTCAGGCAGTGTCTCTCCGATTACCTATCATGTCGTGTTTGATCCTGTAACACCTGCGGGAAATCCTCAACTGGTCACCTCCCCTTTCACATTCTTTGAATCCATCAGTACAACTACCATTTCCCCTATAGACCAGCTGCCAACTACTGCTAATGTCATAGAGGGAGACATACGCATCTTTGTCGATGCCAATACCAGCCCTATGGCAGGAACCTACTCGTCGACCATCTATTTCATCTTGACCCAACAATAATCAAGAGAATAAGTACGGTGAATGTGATACAGGTCAAGGATATAATCCTTGTTTTATTGTGATGCTATGGTATATTTGTAGTGGTGAGTGAGTACTCACTTACTGTAAAGGATAAAAGACCAATGGCTGCTAAACTCCAAAAATTTACCAAAAAGACCTTTGACCACCTGCCTAAGGAGAAGCAACAGCTTATCCTGGCAACTGCAACAGAGGAGTTTGCCAACAAGGGCTATGAAAAGGCAAACACCAATGTGATAGCAGAGAAGGCTGGCATCAGTGTCGGCTCCCTCTACAAGTACTTCTCCTCCAAGGAGGACCTCTTTCTCATGACTGTGCATGAAGGGGCAGCCTTTCTCTCCAGGGCGCTAGAGCCCATCCTTGCCAGTGAGCAGAGCATCACCGAGAAGCTCTATGCCATAGTCAGGGTCATCCAGACTACCTGCCGGGAAGAGCAGAATCTGATCAGGCTTTACAGTGAGATGACCTCTGTTGGCAATGGGAGTCTGGTACAACGCCTGTCTCAAGAGATTGAGAGCATCTCGTCCGATGCCTATGCAAAGCTCCTCCAAGAGGGCCTCTCTCGGGGAGAGGTCCGAAAGGATATCGATCCCCGACTTGGATCCTTCTTTGTGGATAACCTGTTCATGTCCCTGCAGTTCTCCTATGTGAACGGGTACTATATCCAGCGCTTCAAGACCTATGCAGGAGAGGACATACTACAAGAGGATGAAAGGGTTGCTCGCCAGATGGTGCTCTTTATCCGATCTGCCTTGCTTGTATGACAGGAGGTTTGCCATGAGTTCTCCAATCTATCTCCTCGCCTATGATGTGGGGACTACCGGGGTGAAGACCTGCCTGTTTTCCGTTGGTGATACCCTGACCCTGGTTGCCTCTGCCTTGTGTGGGTATCCCCTCTACATATCGGATGAGGGCGGGGCTGAACAGGATCCCCTCGATTGGCTGTCAGCTATCGAGAAGAGTACCAAGGAGGTCATGGCCTCATCATCGGTTGACCCGGCCTCAATTGCAGGGCTCTCCTTCTGCTCGCAGATGCAGGGCCTTGTCCTGGTGGATGAGCAAGGGACAGCCCTGTGCAATGCCTTCAGTTATCTTGACCAACGGGCTACCGAGGAACTGAAGAAGGGCCTTGCCCATGGCCTGCAGATAGCCGGGGCGAATGCATTCAAGCTGGTACATTCCCTCGCTGTCACAGGAGCTGTTGCTACGAGTGTGAAGGACCCCGTCTGGAAATATCATTGGGTGCGAAACCATGAACCTGAAATGTTCTCCCGCATCCATAAGTGGCTCGACGTCAAGGAGTACCTGATAGCCCAGATGACAGGATCGTTCATCATGACTGAGGACTCTGCCTTTGCCACCCTGCTGATGGATGTGAAGAGGCGCCAATGGAGTCCTTCCATCTGTAGGATGCTGAAGGTCAACATGGCCCATCTCCCTACGATAGTGCACTCTACTGACCAGGTGGGGACTGTCACCAAGAAGGCAGCCAAGCGGTTGGGTCTCGCTGAAGGGACCCCTGTATTTGGAGGCGGAGGGGACGCTGCGGTGATCGGCCTCGGCGCAGGTTCGACAAGGAGTGGTGACTGTCACATCTATATGGGAACCTCTGGGTGGGTCTCCACAGTGGTGCCTACAAGCATGGTGGATGCAGCCTCCAGGACAGCTGCCATCGTCGGTGTCCTTCCTGGGCAGTTTACCTACTTCTCCGAACTGGAGACAGCAGGAAAGTGCCTTGAGTGGGTACGTGACCATCTTGCCCTCGATGAGATTAACCTCTATCTGGACAAGACGATGGTCACAGACTCACCTGAAGCCATTATCAGGAATCTGTATGACTACCTTGATTCTGTCATAAGCACCATAGAAGCCGGAAGCAACAAGGTCATCTTCACCCCTTGGCTCCATGGAAATCGCTGTCCTTTTGAGGATAGCAAGGCAAGGGGAATGTTCTTCAACATAAGCCTCGATACCGGAAAGACTGAGATGATCAGGGCAGTCACCGAAGGTGTCTGCTTCCACCTGCGTTGGTTCCTTGAGGTCCAGGAGAGGAGAGTCAGGACATCCCCAACCATCCGCTTTGTTGGTGGAGGAGCCCTTTCCCCTGTTACCTGCCAGATTCTTGCAGACATACTGGGACGTAGGATTGAGACGATAGAGAATCCACAGAATGTCGGGGCCTTGGGAGCTGCCCTAGTCTCTGCCTTGGGCCTTGGCTTCTTCGGCTCTGCCGATGAAGCGGTTCATGCAATTGCAACAAACACCTGCTATGAACCAAATCTGGAGGCAAAGAGGCTCTATGACAGTAGCTATGCTGTATTCAAGAACTTGTACAAGAGTAACAGGAAACATTTTTCACAACTCAACAGCAAAGGATAAGGAGAGAGCCATGCACCCATCAGGAGAGGAGAGACTGACAGGTAAGGAGAATATCGCACAAGTCACCAAGTTTGTGCTCTTCTCCATCTCTGCCGGCATCATACAGGTGATAGTCTTCACCTTCATGCTGGAGCTGCTTCACATACCCTACTGGGGCAGTTACCTGACAGCGCTCATAGCCAGTGTCATCTATAACTTCACAGTCAACAGGCGCTTCACCTTCAAGAGTGCGAACAACATTCCCCTGGCTATGATCCAGCTGGGGCTTTATTATGCACTATTTACTCCGCTCTCTACCTGGTGGGGTGATGCCCTGGTAGGAATAGGGTGGCATGAGTACCTGGTCCTTGGCCTGACGATGGTCACCAACCTTGTCACTGAATTTTGCGTCAATCGCTTTATTATCTATCGGAACTCGATGAATACCAGAGTAATCAAAACTACTGAACATACACCACAAGGCACACGTTAGGAGGTCAAATATGAGTACAGGATTCGCCATTACACACTACCCAGATGCAGATAAGGTTACAGCACAATTGGATGATCTGATACAAAAACCCATTTACAGCATCAAACGGGATGCCTTGAAACAGTATGAAGAGGGATATTTCGATAAGAAATGCAGCAGGTCAAAAGCTATGATACATGAGGCCAAGGAGTCAATTCCCGGAGGAGTCCAGCATAACCTCGCTTTCAATCACCCTTTTCCACTTGTGATAACCAAAGCCGAGGGAGCCTGCCTCTATGACCTCGACGGGAACACGTACTTTGATTTCCTGCAGGCAGGAGGGCCCACCGTGCTTGGGTCCAATCCTCCTGAAGTACGAGAGAAGGTCATCGCCCTGCTTGAGCAGTGCGGACCTTCGACAGGACTGTTCCACGAGTACGAGTACAAGCTGGCAAAAAAGATCTGTGACAGCGTTCCGAGCGTCGACAAGTTCAGGATGCTCAATTCAGGATCAGAAGCATGTATGGCCGCCATTAGGGTGGCACGGCTGGCAACCAAGAAAAAGAATATCATCAAGATGGGCGGAGCCTATCATGGGTGGAGTGATCAGCTTGCCTATGGGATACGTGTTCCAGGCTCAAAGGGAACCCAGGCACACGGGGTGCCTAGCTTCCTGTTTAGGCATACCCAGGAGTTCTTCCCCAATAGTATCCCCAGCCTGAAAAGGCAGTTGAGGCTGAACAGGCTCAGCGGAGGGACTGCCGCTGTCTTCATCGAGCCGGTAGGACCCGAAAGCGGGACCCGTCCCCTTTCCAGGGATTTCAACAGGCAGGTTGAGGAGCTCTGCAAGGAATATGGAGCCCTCCTGGTCTTCGATGAGGTGGTGACAGGCTTTAGGATTGGCATGTCAGGAGCACAGGGGTATTTTGATGTGAGTCCTGACCTCACAGTCTTTGGCAAGGTCATAGCCGGAGGCTACCCGGGAGCCGGTGGGCTAGGGGGTAAGGATGAGTACATGCGCTACCTCGCTGCAGGAATCCAGACTGGGGACAAGATACACAGGGCCTTGGTCGGCGGTACGATGGCCGCTACGCCGATAAGCTGTGTGGCAGGGTATTATACCCTTGAAGCGATCGAGAGGCATAAGGCGTGTGAGAAAGCCGGTGCCATGGGTGACCGTCTTACCGCAGGTTTGCAGGAACTAATAGAAGAGAAGCACCTTCCCTTTGTCGCCTTCAACCAAGGCTCCATCTGTCACCTTGAGACTGTAGGCACCATGCACTTCTCCATCAACTGGAACAAGCCCTGGTCCATTCCCTCTGTCATCAAGGAGACCTCGAGGCGGAAGAAGGAGATGGAGTATATGGGTGCCGCCTATATGGCCGAGGGGCTGGTTACCCTGGCTGGAAGCAGGCTCTATACCAGTGCCGCATATGATGAGGCGATGATAGACAAGGCCCTTGAAGCATTTGGGCGGGTATTCGACCAGGTCGCCGAGATCATATAGGTAGGAGTGCATATGGAACTTGAGCAGGCTAAGGATGCGGTGATGAAAGCGAGCAAGCAGCTGGTCAAGCTTGGTTTGGTTGCCAGGACATGGGGCAACGTCAGCTGTAGGGTAGGAGAGGATCATTTCCTCATTACCCCCAGCGGAAAACCCTATGAGCACCTGAACAAAGACCAACTGGTCCTTGTTGCCCTTGCAGACCTGAGTTATCACAAGGGGATGAAACCCTCTTCAGAGAAAAAGCTCCATAAGGAGGTCTACAAGCAGAAAAAGGATGTAGGGTGTGTAATCCATACTCATCAGGAGATGGCTTCCCTGGCTGGGTTGCTTGGAAAGGATATACCTGTCAGCAAACAAGGCAATGCCTTGCTTGGAGAGACCATCCCCGCAGCCAGATATGGGCTGCCGGGAACCAAGACACTGGTAAGGAATACAGGTGCGGCCATCGCAAGCAAGAATGCCACGTCTGTCCTGCTAGCCAACCATGGAGCCCTTTGCTTTGGCAGCGATGAGACTGAAACCCTCAAGATAGCAAAGCAGCTGGAAGTGGAGTGTAGGGCCCACCTTGCAAAGCTTGTCCCTCTGTTCGGGGAAGAGGATGGGGAAAGGGTAGAGACCCTTCCTGTGGTACTCACCGAATATCAGAGGGATACAAAACAAGCCCAGGAGCTAAAAGAGGCACAGGGACGAACTCCTATGCGAGCTGCCAAGATTGCCTCGTTGCTTGCGACAGGCGAGGGAATGCAAAGGACTGTCCTGCTCCATACCTCTCCTGCGGTGCTTGAGGTTAGCAATAGACTGGAGAAACTTCCCTCCTATCTTGATGACTTTGCCCAGATAGCAGGAACAAAAATTCTTGTCATTGATCCGGTAACTGACTCGAAAAGCATTGTAAGAAAGGTGAGCAGGAAAAATAATGCCCTGCTATTACAAGATGTTGGCTCTCTTTGCTGGGCAACAACAAGAGCCGATGCTGAGGCAGTTGCCATGATCATGGAGAAGAACTGCAAGGCAGCTCTTCTCGCCCTGGAGGACCCGACGGTAAGGCCCATTGGTTGGTTGGATACCCACCTTATGAGGTTTGTGTATCAGAAGAAGTATTCGAAGATGGCAGAGGAGGAAGAGGCTTGATGTGAAGGCATTTGTAGTCTCGTCTCAAGAGAAATAGTTTGTTCTATGCTGTTTTTAAGCTATCCTACCATGCATAGGCGAGGTAGCTATGGTTATTGATACATTCACGATTTCTGGGTACAAAGGGTTTCAGCTGTTTCCATTATCATGAAAAATTTCAGACTGCAGAAAAAATTAACCCAGGAACAAGCCCAGCATATAATCGGCTTGACCAATAGAAATAGTTATGTGAGGTTAGAGAATACCGGAAACCCTACGCTAGAGACTCTTGATAAAGTGGTACAGGCATTTCCAGACTTTCCCATTGCCAGATGTTTTTCTGCACGGGTATAGATGTGTGGATACTCATATTCCTTTCAGAGAAGTGTGAGAGGATTTTTATTTGCATCTTATAGACTTTTTTTCAGGCAATAAGAATCATATCTGAGCTCAATTCCAATGGATGTCATGACGTTCAAGAGCCAAGGGTAAGCATGCAGTATCTGCTCTACCTTGCTTGGAAGTGTAAAACCCGCAAAGGAAACCGGATTATTTGAACTCTGTCACTTCTGCGACGGCACTATGACTCGTGAACCAATTTTGAAAGTCCCCACTCTTTTGCTTAAGGTTTTGGTCGAAGAATGTCAGGACGAAGCTTTGTTGTATCTCTGCATTTTCCAAAGGATCCAACTTTCCCGTTTCTCCAAGGATTCTGGTGATAGGCAGGTACATGTACAACATGGAGAAATCCTGGTGCTTGCCCCCCTGGACTTGGTAGATACTGGGTTGTACGCTCGTGTTGTCAAAAAGATGCTTGAGATAACCATTGTTTGGCCCTGTTTCCCATTGTTCGCTTCTGAGAAAAGCACTTGGAATATCCAGGCCCTTGCTCAAAATATCAGCTTTGATCGGTTCAACCCAGGCATCAAAGCCCAGCACAGCCTTGATCCGTGGGTCTGTAATGGCTAGGCTGACCACCCCGCCACCGCCGGTGGAATGCCCCATAGCCCCAATCTTTTCTTTGTCTATTCTATCTGAAAAGAAGGAGTTGGCTTCCATAAAATCGAGCACTTCCAGGGCATCGTTGGCAAAGGTGCCTACCAAGGCTTGTGAGTAGGTGTGGAAGTCGTCGACCTCAGCTCTGTCAGGAAGCGCCCCTTGATCGACATATACCACCTCTCCATCTTCGAAGACACTTACAGCAGCCCCATAGGTGTGATTGATACTTACTGCAATATAGCCATGACTTGCAAGCATCTCCCCAAGGTCAGCGTGAAGGCTTGAAAAGCCTGTCCATCCGTGGGAGATAAGGACAAGTGGGTATGTCTGTTCCTTGCCACTGATCGCTAGGTCCCTGTAGCTATTGGCTTTGATCAAAGCCATATGGTCGAGCAGGAAATGGGGGAGCTTATACATCTCGGGGATACCGGAGGCCACTTTTCTACCATCAACAAGCCATTTGGTCAGTTTCCCGTCTTTGTTGTTGTCTGCAGGATACCAGACTTGGAATCGTATGTGTCGATCCTTACCAGGTGCTGACCCGTACAGCTCTGGCCTTCCCTGTTCAGTCAGCTCATAGCTTGTAGTCCCGATGGAGTAGGGGCCTGTGGGTTCTGGCATGGTGTTTACTGGGAACAGGTACAGGGCTACAAGTGTTCCCAACAAACAGACAATCGACAGGGAAACTAGAAATATCCGGCTCTTCCTAGTAAACCTCTGCTTGCTGAAGAGAAAGACGAGCCAAAGAACGGGCAGTGCAAGGTAGACACAGGACATTTGGAGACGCAAACCTTCAACAATCCAATGTGCAAAGAAAAGTATGCTGGATAGAGTGAGCACAAGGCTTTGTAGTCCTTTGTGCTTCCTATCGCTGGAAAAGGCCCAGATAACCAAGGCCGTTGTCAGGACCAGCAATACTAGTTCAAGCACCCTCATGTTAGCCCCTTATGTAGGGAAGTGTTTTGCTTCATGGAATAACTATAGAGCTTGTCAGGGGTTTTGCCAAATATATTGACCAAGAAAGAATGCGTTTTCTAAGCAAATAACATAAATAATCATCCAAAAACTGTGCGGTGAGCCATCTCTCTGTTCTTTTAGGGAACTAAGCAAGCAATCCCCATCGGGTTTGTGTGCTAATGCTTTGCAAAGGTCCTGTACGTATATTTTCAAGTTTTCTAATTATCATTTCTCTGTTTCTCCTGTTTAGGATAATCCATTTCCGGGAGATTGCAACATTGATGTAGCAATCTTCCGGAATTAAGCGTGTTGATGCTTCTATCTCTTTACTCCTCAAGACAGTTTGGTATGTTAATTGTGGGTTCTGTTGTGATCGTCTTCAACACCTCTTCACTATCAAGAGGTAAGTTTTGGGGTATGGTATTCACCCTGAGGCAGGGCGAGCCCGCAGACTTTACTCTGCAGCAGTGCGAGGGTACTAGCGTAAAAAAGGACTTGGTTCTTATGAACCAGGTCCTTTTCTACGCTTACCTACTACATTCTGATTTACTTTGATCTTATTCGATCAGATTGGAGTAGAATGAATTCGAGTATCTCATTCCTTGGGTTTGGGATAATCAATGATCAGATGCAAGTCATCCAGCTGCTGCTGGTCGAGGAATGAGGGGGAGTCATCCATAGGACTGATACCCGCAGTATTCTTCGGGAATGCGATTACCTCATGGATTGAGGTCTCCTCACTCATGATCATAAGCATCCTATCGATACCAGGGGCGATACCGCCGTGAGGGGGGGCTCCGTACCTGAATGCATTGAGCAGGAATCCGAAGCGCTCCTCCGCTGTCTCGTCATCGAAGTTGCAGATGCGGAATATACGCTTCTGCAGCTCAACATCATGGATACGAATCGAGCCGCTGGCTACCTCGTATCCATTGAGCACCAGGTCGTACAGGTCTCCCTTCACGCTGCCTGGATCAGATTCCAGGGTTTCGATGTACTGGCTCTGGGGCATACTGAACATATGGTGTGCAGCCTCCCAGTGACCACCACCCTCGTTGTACTCAAAGAGGGGGAAGTCGATGATCCAGCAGAATTCAAAGCTCTTGCGGATCAGGTTGAGGTCCTTGCCCAGTTTAGACCGCACGGCACTGAGGCTGGCACAACAACGCTTCCAGTTCTCATGGGCAACAAAGAGGATGAGGTCCCCTTCCTTTGCCTCCATCTGGGAAATCAGCTCATCTTCCAGCCCGGTGAAGAACTTGCTTACACCCCCGGAGAGGGAGTTTCCTGCTCCTACCTTGATCCATGCAAGGCCCTTTGCCCCGTAGATCTTTGCAGCATCCTCCAGTTCGGTGATGAACTTGCGGCTGAACTCCACCCCTTCAGTCTTTGGTGCACAGAGGGCTTTCACATACCCGCCTGCGGCAATGATATCCTTGAAGGTAGCGAAGCTGCTCTTCTTAGCAAGGTCATTCATATCAGAGAGGGGAAGCTCAAAGCGGAGATCCGGCTTGTCATTGCCATAGGTATTCATGCTGTCTGCATAGGTGAGCCTTCTGAATGTGGGAGGAAGCTCAACACCCATGACCTCGTTGAATACATGACCGAACAACCCTTCCATAAGGGAGAGCACATCATCACGCTTTACAAAGCTCATCTCCAGGTCCAGCTGGGTAAACTCAAGCTGACGGTCCCCACGGGCGTCCTCGTCACGGTAACAGCGGGCGATCTGGAAGTACTTGTCAAAGCCCCCGACCATCAGGATTTGCTTGAAAAGCTGAGGACTCTGGGGCAGTGCATAGAACTTGCCGGGATAGAGACGGCTGGGAACCACAAAGTCACGGGCCCCTTCCGGGGTGCTCTTGATCAGTGTTGGGGTCTCTATCTCATAGAAGTCCTTTCCCGAGAGATACTTCCTGATGGAGAATATGAAGTCATGGCGAAGCTTGAGGCGCTTTTGCATCCCTTGGCTACGCAGATCAAGGTAGCGGTACTTGAGGCGCAGATCCTCACGGGTTTCCTTGCCATCATCAAGCTGGAAGGGAAGGGGTGCACAGCGTGAGAGGATCTCAATCTTCTCTGCCTTGACCTCAATCTCCCCTGTTGCCATCTCGGGATTGACCATGGAATCGGGTCTGAGCCTTACGACACCGGTTACTGCTATGCAGAACTCCATTTTCAGCTCGTTGGCGATGCTCTGCAACTCAGGTGATGCATCGTCATCGACCACAACCTGGGTGATGCCATAGCGGTCGCGTAGATTGATGAAGTGTAGGGAGCCATGGTTTCGGTCCCTATGAACCCACCCGTTGAGGACAACGCGCTTGTTGTCATCTGCCTTGTTCAGTGCCCCGCACGTCGCTGTTCGTTGTGAAAATAGTTCTTCTGCCATACCGGTCCCCTATCTGTGAAAAGTACTCCTATCCTATACTATGGATGTCAAAAAGACAATTGCCTGCTACTGGGGAAGTTCCCTTGCCATTACCCTCTTTTTCTGTAGGAATTCGATGGCATCGACTGCCGCTATAGCGGCACTGGTAGTCGTGGTGTAGGGGATTTTCAAGCGCATCGTCACGCTGCGTATCTCATCATCACTGGCATGGGCAAGGTATCCCATCGGGGTGTTGATCACCAGGGCTATGGACTTCTCCTTAAGATAATCTGTGAGGTTGGGCCGCCCTTCATGCACCTTCTGCACCACTTCACATAGGATCCCCTCATCGAACAAGGATCGTGCTGTTCCCTTGGTAGCTGCTATCTGGAACCCAAGGGCCTTGAGCTTTTTCACAACAGGAAGAATGGTCTTGCGGTCTTTCTTGTTGACGCTTACCACAACCTTGCCCGAGGTAGGCAGGTTGTTCCCTGCACTGATCTGGCTCTTGGCAAAGGCTTCCCCGAAGCTCTTTCCCAAGCCGATGGACTCCCCGGTCGAACGCATCTCCGGTCCCAGGGCAGGGTCGACATTGCTGAAGCGGTCAAAGGAGAATACCGCCTCCTTCACAGCCCATCCAATGAGGCATTTCCCTTCGCCTATGCCACCTTGTTTGCGTACCAGCTTTTGTTGTACAAGATCCTCGCCTTCCCACACCCTGACAGCAACCTCAATGAGGTTCACCCCTGATGCCTTGGATATGAAGGGGACTGTCCTTGAAGCCCTGGGATTGACTTCAATGAGGTAGAGCAACTCATCCTTGACAGCAAACTGGATGTTCATCAGGCCCTGGACATCAAGGGCGAGGGCTAGCTTGTGTGCCCACTCCTTCATCTCTTTCAGCAATGCAGGATTGGACTTGTAGGGAGGAAACACCGCAGCGGAGTCGCCGCTATGGATGCCTGCAGCCTCTATGTGTTGCAGGATACCTCCGATATAGATGCTCTCTCCATCACTGACAGCATCGAGGTCATACTCAAAGGCATCCTCAAGGAACTGGTCCAGCAGTATGGGAGCCTCAGCACTTGCCCAGATGGCATTCTTCTCGATAAGGTCCTCAATTCCTTTCCTGTCATAGATGATGAACATTCCCCTACCTCCCAGTACATAGGAGGGGCGGACAAGAACCGGGTATCCAACCTCTTCTGCTAGGGGGATAAGCTCCTTCTGATCATAGGCAGTTCTGTTCCTAGGCTGGCGGAGGCCCAGCTCGGAAACAAGTGTTGAAAACTGACCTCTGTCGCCGGCTTTCTCCAATCCCTCCAGGGAGGTCCCCACAAGCTTGGCCCCACTTGCCTTAAGCTTTTTGGCGATGTTCAGGGGTGTCTGACCCCCAAGCTGAACGACAATGTTGCTTGTGCGTTCGCGAAGCAGAACTTCCTTGGCTTCTTCTGCACCCAACGCCTCTATGTAGAGACGGTCGCTGATGTTGAAGTCGGTGGAGACCGTCTCGGGGTTGCTGTTGACCATGATGGTCTTCTTTCCCAGCTTCCTGTAGGCAAGGGAGGCGAGGGTACAGCAGGTATCGAACTCAAGGCCCTGGCCTATCCTGTTGGGACCGCTGGCAAGAATTACCACAGCATCCTCGCCCAGAGGTGGTGCCTCATCGGCCTCCCCGTAGGTTGTGTAGAGGTAGGGTGTGATGGCTGCAAACTCCCCTGCACACGTATCGACATAGTGGGTGACAGGGTGCAGGTTGTAGGCATAGCGCAACCTTTCTATGGAGCTCTCTTCTGTTCTTAGGAGCGTCGCTATCCTCTTGTCACTCATGCCAGCTTTCTTTGCTTCCAGGAGAAGGTCCCTGTCGAGGCCCTGCTGTAGGCGCTTGTCCAGCCTTGACTGCTCAACCAGGAGATGGACAAACCAAGGGTCGAAGCCTGTCATGCAAGAGAGCTCTCTAGCAATGGGTTCACCCTCCCTGCACAATACCGTGTAGGCAGCAAGAAGACGCAGTGGATGTGCGCTTCTGAGTAGCACGTCCACTTCCTTTGCACTATAGAGATTGCCTTCAGTGAGGTCGGTAAGGCCTTCAAGCCTCTGCTCTGATGACCTGATCGCCTTGTTCAGGGCCTCAAGGGCCGTTCTTCCCAAGGCGAGGGCTTCACCGACACTGCGCATCTGGGTCCCCAAGGCAGAGGGGGGAAGGGGAAACTTCTCCAGTTCGAAGCGGGGGACCTTCACAGCACAGTAGTCGAGCGCCGGCTCAAAGCACGATACTGAAGAGCCTGTTATCTCGTTCATGATCTCATCGAGGGTATAGCCCACGGCAAGCTTTGCCGAGCAGCGTGCGATGGGGAAGCCTGTTGCCTTGCTGGCAAGGGCTGATGAGCGCGAGACTCTGGGGTTCATCTCGATGACCACCATCTTGCCGCTCACTGGATCGAGGGCAAACTGGACGTTGCTTCCCCCGCACTCAACACCCACCGCCCTTAGTATGGCGATGGAGGCATCACGCATCCTCTGGTACTGGCCTTCATCAAGGGTCTGGATAGGGGCTATCGTTATGCTGTCCCCCGTATGGACTCCCATGGGGTCGATGTTCTCGATCGAGCATACGATGATGGCATTGTCCGCCTTGTCGCGCATCACCTCCATCTCATACTCCTTCCACCCGATGAGGGACTCCTCTATGAGGGCCTCATGGGAGGGACTGGTCTGTAAGGCATGTTCCAGAAGCAGGGGCAACTCTTCATGGGTATATGCTATAGAGCCTCCCATTCCTCCCAAGGTGTAGGAGGGGCGGATGATCAGCGGCAGGCCCATGCTCGCCTCCAAGGCAAGGCCTTCTTCTAGAGTGTGGATGACAGTGCTCTTGGCACTTTCCAAGCCAAGACCCTCCACTATCTTCTTGAAGGCGCCCCGGTCTTCTGCTAGTTCAATGGAAGCGATGGAGGCTCCGATGACCTCCACCCCGTACTGCTGCAATAGGCCCAGCTTTTCAAGTT
>CAZTXW010000052.1:0-14696 GCA_964617345.1 uncultured Sphaerochaeta sp.
AATTGGAGAATAAAATATGAAATTTAGAGATGGATATTGGGGTTTACAGAAAGGTACTTCACTCATAAACCGTGTAGAAACCCGAGATATTAGGAGTTCTGATGACCAAGTCACAGTTTATTCATCTGCGAAGAAGACACGCCACCGAGGGGACACTCTCAATGCCCCTTTGATTACTACCATTTTTTCCTCCCCCACAAAAAATGTAATTAAGGTTACCTCCTTTAGATTTAAGGGCCGTTGTCCAATAGGACCTACTTTTTCAGTACATGAAGATGAAGAAAAAACAGCTGTAATTTGTGAAACTGAGGATTCGATAAGACTAGTAAACGAAGAATTGAGCGTATCTATCGATAAAACGACCAATGGGAAAATGGTTTTCTTCAATAATGATAAAAAACTTACATCAATAGTTCAAAAACTTTCTGGACATATCACAAAAATTGATGGAAGTGTTTACATGAGTGAACAACTCTCATTAGGTGTTGGTGAAACTATCTATGGTATGGGTGAACGTTTTACTGCTTTTGTAAAAAATGGGCAAGTTGTTGATATCTGGAATGAAGATGGTGGAACAAGTAGTGAACAAGCATATAAAAATATCCCTTTTTACCTTAGCAGCGCTGGTTATGGTGTCTTTATAGCAGACCCAGGAAAAGTGTCTATAGAGGTAGCTTCCGAGGTAGTCACCTCAGTACAATTTTCTGTTCCTGGAGAAGTATTAGAGTATTATATCATAACCGGAAAAAATCTAAAGGATGTGTTAACAAACTATACTACCCTAACAGGAAAACCTGCACTTCCCCCACCTTGGTCCTTTGGATTGTGGCTTACTACCTCCTTTACAACTGATTATGATGAAAAAACTGTTAACTCATTTGTCGATGGAATGCACCAAAGAAATATCCCCTTGCATGTATTTCACTTTGATTGTTTTTGGATGAAAGAATATCAATGGGTTGATTTTACATGGGATGATAGTAAATTCCCTGATCCGGTTGGAATGATTTCCCGGCTTAAATCAAAAGGGTTGCATATTTGTGTATGGATTAATCCATATATTGCCCAAAAATCTAAGCTCTTTGATGAAGGGATGGAAAAGGGATATTTAGTACGTACAAAGGAAGGCGATGTTTGGCAATGGGATAGATGGCAAGCAGGAATGGCTCTCGTTGATTTTACCAACCCTAAAGCGGCTTCTTGGTATCAAAAGAAATTAAAAGTTTTACTTGATATGGGTGTTGATACGTTTAAAACAGATTTTGGTGAACGAATTCCAATAAATGTTGTCTATCATGATAAATCAGATGCTATTAAGATGCATAACTATTACACCCATCTCTATAATCGATCAGTTTTTGAGCTTCTTGAAAGTGAAAGAGGCAAACATGAAGCACTTCTTTTCGCCAGATCGGCAACAGCAGGGGGACAGCAATTTCCAGTTCACTGGGGAGGCGATTGCTCAGCAACCTATGAATCGATGGCAGAAAGCCTGAGAGGAGGTCTTTCCTTGTCATGCTCTGGATTTGGTTTTTGGAGTCATGATATTGGTGGATTTGAACAAACAGCTACCCCGGATTTATTTAAAAGATGGGTTGCATTTGGTCTCCTCTCTTCACATAGTCGTCTCCATGGCAATGAATCATACAGGGTTCCTTGGAATTATGATGAAGAGGCAAGTTTAGTGCTAAAACACTTTGTCGAGTTAAAGTCGACTCTCATGCCCTATATCTTTGGTCAGTCTTGCGTCACTCATCAAACTGGAATCCCTTTGATGAGACCAATGATTCTTGAATTTCCAGATGATCTTTCTTGTCCATATATCGATCGCCAATATATGTTAGGGAATTCTTTATTGGTCGCACCAATCTTCTCAAATATAGGAGAGGTATCTTTTTACTTACCTCACGGTAGATGGACCAATTTCTTAACAGGGAACATAGTAAATGGAGGGCGTTGGATAAATGAATCTCATGATTACTTTACTCTTCCTCTCATGGTGAAGGAAAACACAGTATTGGCAATTGGTTCGAATAACCAAAAACCTGATTATGAGTACGAGGACAACGTCACCTTCCACGTATTTTCGCTCGATTCAATTGCTACTGCACAAATACCCAATGCCAATGGAGAGATTATCGCATCATGTACAATTGAGAAAACTGACAAAGGATTCACAGTGGCCTATGATGGGACAACAAAACCATGGAACGTATTACTGCGGTCAGTCTCTAAAATAGATAGTACCAGTGCAGGAAGTATCACATCAACAGACCTGGGAGTCCTTGTATCGATCCCAAAAGGAACAACAGCATTAGAAATAATTGAGTGACTCAAACCCTGCATGGGGTTGAAGGTTGTTCAACATAAAAGAATTGCCAGCACAATTAGAGTGTCCCACCAAAAACCTTAAATAATGAGGCTCTCTGTTCTATTTACGATTATGGTTAAGTGTGCTGACTCATAATTTGACGTTCCCACTTTCACAACCTGTAAGCTTCATACATTTTATATTTTATCTACAACCAAGACCTCTTCTTGATCCTTGAAGAGGTCTTGGATTTTCTTATATATCATTACATTCAGACTTGTCGGCTTTTGTCTGAATAGTGTTCTACCCTTCTAACAGCAAGCACTTAGCCAACTCTCTTGCCAACACCACCATATCCTTCGCTTCATCTTCGAGCAGGTCCTCCAGGCATCGGGTGGCCTTAAGAGCTTTGACCCAACGATCTTGCATAGCATCCGGTCCTTCAATGGATCCTGCCAGCATCCCATAGATTGCTGCATTGGTATCGACATCACCACCACGCATGGTAATGGCTCTGATGCCCTCCTCTATGGTATTGGTATGAAGCAATGTGTGCAGTGACTGCTGAAAAGCTATCATTACCCATCCTTGATTCCATCCATCACAACTAGCTGGTGCTTCTTCTTTGGCATCGTGTAAGGCTGCTAGCAGGAATTTAGCATCGGTATATTCTGGGGCGACACTACAGAGGTAGGAATAGATCTCTTCCTTGGTCCCACCGTCACGCACTGCCTTTACAATGGCCAATGCCCAAAGACGGTTAGCATCACGGCAAAGGGTGTGCACATGGGTAAGGGCACAATCACCATCGGAGACAGCAATGAGTATTTGGACTTCTTTGTGTGATGCGAATTTCGCCAAGGGCGCCATTCGCATCAAGGCCCCATTGGCCTGGCTGTCAGGACTATGGACACCCCCCTTCAAGGCATTGAGGATGGTGCTTCCCATATCAGAAGGAAGTGTATTGTCCCATGCAAGATAGCGCCTGCGCACATCCTTTGGATCGAATTCCTTACGGGCGATAAGGCTCATTGCCAACATGATCGCCATTTCGCTGTCATCGGCGATCATCCCAGGCTGGCCTACCCACCGTTCCTTGTCTTCCATCTCAAGGATACCGTTTGGATATTCAACTCTCAGGTCCTTCTCTGTATCAAACTCTGTCTGGGTTCCAAGGGCATCCCCTACAAGGCTCCTATTTCACGAGTATGGTAGCTTTCAGGGCTCTTTTCTTCCGACAGAAGAGAGTATGCCGCTGTATTTGGCCCAACGAATTTTCATGCCATGCACTAGGGGTTGCTCCCCTCCTTGAGCAAACGTATCCAGGGTACCAGCATCCTTTATCAATCTGCTTGCACCCAAGCATGGGTAAGAAACACCTCACCGGCGCTCTTTTCGTACTTTCCTTTCCTACGTTTGCCAGTATTCCTAAAATTCATCCATCTTTGTCGTATGATTTATGCTACAGTATAGGGACTAATCATGTATGACAGGGAGAAAGCCAATGAAAGAGATACAGTACAAACCACTAGGGAAAACAGGGATACAGGTCTCTGAACTCTGTTTTGGAACGATGTCCTTCGGAGGGAGGGCTGACAAGGCTACCTCCAAAGAGATGTACAACCTGTGTCGTGACAGGGGTATCAACTTCTTTGACTGTGCCAATGTCTATCAGAAAGGGGTTGCTGAGGAGTATTTGGGTGAATTCATACAGGGCGAGCGGCACGATGTGGTCATTACCTCCAAGGGAGGATCAGCGATGGCCGCTGGGCCCAATGGCAAGGGAAGTGGTCGCAAGCACCTTACCCAAGCCCTGCATGAGAGCCTGAGAAGACTGCAGACCGACTACATAGACCTCTACTTCATCCACCACTACGATCCCCTTACCCCTCTGGAGGAGGTATTGAGGACCCTCGATGATTTTGTATCCCAAGGCAAAGTCCTCTCTGTAGGAGTCAGCAACTACGCAGCTTATCAGATCGCCAAGATGCTGGGAATAGGAAAGCTGCATAATCTAACATCCCTACACTGCATACAGCCCATGTACAACATAGCCAAGCGCCAGGCTGAGGTCGAGCTGCTTGCCTTGGCACAAGAGGAGAACCTCGCAGTCATCAGCTACAGTCCCTTGGGAGGGGGCCTTCTTACAGGACGCTATGGAACGGACATCAAGACAGCCACCGGACGCCTGGTTGAGAACAAGACCTACCAAGCAAGGTATGAAGGGCCCTTCTATCGAAAGATGGCAACAGACTTTACCCTTCTTGCAAAGGAAAGGGGCATTTCCCCTGTCAGTCTGGCTGTTGCCTGGGTAGCATCGAATCCTGCTATCACAGCCCCCATTATCGGAGCGGCAAACACAACCCAATTACAGGACTCCCTATCCTCTCTGGAGGTAAAGGTCGATGAGCAACTCAAAGCTGAAATCGATGACATCAGTAGTCCCCCTCCACCACCGACAGATAGAAGTGAAGAAAAAAGATAGGGATACCGTTGTACAGAAAAGGAATAATGTCCCTGCAAAATGGTTGGAGAAGGGCATTTTTACGTAATATTTCAGTGATAACTTTTGCATAATCGCTCGATCATGCTTTATACTGATTAGAATTAAGGGGGAGGAACTGTGAAAATCCAAAAACAACAAGCAATGCGCAATGTCCTATATGCTCTCGCTCCGCTATGCCTTGCATCCATCTATTTCTTTGGCTGGCGTTTCATCGCAGTATTTGTGGTGGTGGGAGTCACAGGGCTCTTAAGCGAATGGTTCATGTCCAAGCGGTATGGCTTCAAGATTACCGAATCGCTATTCGTGTCATGTACCCTGTTCGCTCTCTCCCTGCCCCCGACCATTCCACTGTGGATCGCGGCCATCGGAATCGCCTTTGGTATCATCTTCGGTAAGATGATATTCGGAGGTTTCGGCAAGAACATCTTCAATCCAGCCATCACAGCCCGTGCTTTTGTCTACATCAGCTTCGGAGTCCCCATGACGGCCAACTTCATTGGCAATGCCACAAGCATCAACTGGTTCCCTGCAGGCTTCGGTTCTTGGCTGACCCAGGCTGACAGTGTCTCAGCTGCAACGCCTCTGGCTACCAAGAGTGCTCCCCTCCTTGATTTGCTGTTCGGCTTCACCAGTGGATCCTTTGGGGAGACAAGTGCCATCCTTATCCTCCTTGGAGGATTGTTCATCATCTACAAGAAGGCAGCAAACTGGAAGATAGTCGTATCTTCCATAGGAGCCTTCCTGCTGATGCAGACCATTTTCTGGGCGACTGGCCTACAGATTGCAACGGAAAGCGGCCTCGTTGCTGTTGCAAACCCCCTGGTTGCACTGTTGAGCGGAAGCTTCCTCTTCGCTGCATTCTTCATGATCACCGATCCTGTCTCCGCTTCCCAATCGACAAATGCGGGGCGATGGATCTACGGGGCAACATTCGGCATACTCACCGTCCTCATCAGAACGTTCTCCACCTGGGTTGAGGCAGTCACCTTCGCCATACTGCTCGTCAACATGTTCGCTCCCCTCCTTGATACCCTACTAAAGAATGCCAAGGCAAAGAAGAAGCTCAAGGCATCAAAGGCGGGTGCAGCATGAAAGCACAAGCAACATTCTACAAGAGACGCATATATCCCCTGTTTTTCATGTTTGGCGTAACGGTATTCTGTATCCTCATCACATCGGGGCTCTACCTGATGACCTTGGACAGGGCAATTGCCAATGAGCTCTCCTTTACCCGAAGGGCCATCCTTGATGCAGGAGGGTTGGAATATACACCCACCACAGAGGGTATCGAGAAAGCCTATAAGGAAAAGATCCAGGTAGAGGATGGAGGGACCTACTATACTGCAGAAAGTTCGGAAGGAAAGCGATATATCCTTCCCATGCAAGGTCCCGGGCTGTGGGGAACCATAGCCATCATGGTGGGTCTGGAGGAAGACCTCACCACCTTCTCCGGTCTTGCCATAGTGAGTCAGAACGAAACACCGGGTCTGGGGGCTCGTATTGAGGAACCCTGGTTCACCGCCCAGTTTGAAGGGAAAAAATCCCCATTCACCTTGGTGAATGAGGGTACAGCTGAAAAGCCGAATGAGGTCGATGCCATAACAGGGGCAACCCGCACTTCAGAGTATTTCAGAAACCTGGCAAACAGGGCTGCAACCGATGCGAAGCGCATCATCAAAGGAGAGTAACATGGCCAAGAGCAAATTGAAAAAGACGTTTATGGAGCCCTTGGGCAAGAACAACCCTGTCTTTGTCCAGATCTTGGGCATCTGTTCCACCCTTGCGGTAACCAACAAGCTGCAAAACACCATGGTGATGGTCTTGGGCGTGATGTTTACCACCGCTCTCTCGAGCTGGACAATATCGTTGCTTCGCAACCATATCCCCGCTCGTATCCGCATGATGGTGGAGACTATGGTCATTGCCACATTCGTCATCATTGTCGATATCGTGCTGAAGGCATACTACCCTGAGATGTGGAAGCAGCTCGGGCCCTATGTGGGACTGATCATAACCAACTGTATCATCATGGGACGCATTGAAGCCTTTGCCCTCCAGAACAAGCCGATGCTCTCCCTTGTGGACGGCCTGGCATCAGGGTTGGGATATGCATATGTGCTGTTGGCCATCGCCTTTGTCAGGGAGCTGCTGGGAACCGGCAGTCTCTGGGGATTCCAGATCCTGGGATCCTGGTGGACCAACTGGTCCATCATGATCATGCCACCCGGAGGTTTCTTCGTACTGGCCATCCTCATCTGGATCATCCGGGAAACCATCATGAAGGAGGCTACAGCATGAATGAATCAATACTGCCCTTTGCCGTTTTCTTTGCTTCGATCTTCACAGGAAACATCCTGCTTACCAACTATCTGGGGATGTGCTCCTTCCTGTCTGTCTCCAAGGAACTCAAGACCTCGACTGGCCTGGGTGTGGCAGTCATCTTTGTGATGGCCACGACCACACCCCTCAACTGGCTAGTCTACCAGTACTTCCTCATTCCCTTTGGCTTAGAGTACCTTCGCTTCATCGTCTTCATCATCGTCATCGCTGCCTTCGTACAGCTGACTGAGATGACCATCGAGCGCTATAGCGAGCCCTTGTATCAGTCTCTGGGAATCTTCCTGCCCCTGATAACGGTAAACTGCGCAATCCTGGGTGTGAGCCTGTTCATGGTCATCCGTGAGTACTCCTTCCTCACCTCTTTCCTCTTCGGGTTGGGTAGTGGCATCGGGTGGTTCATCGCCATCATAGCTATGGCAGGTATCCGCCAGAAACTGAAGAATGCCAAAGTCCCTCCAGGGCTTGAGGGACCTGGGATCACCTTGATAATCGCCGGATTCATGGCCATGGCCTTCATGGGTTTCTCTGGCATGATCACCATATCCTAAGGAGCTTATGATGGTAACAACATTACTGATAAGTATCGGCATCATAAGTCTCATCTCTGTTTTTCTTGCCATTCTGATGGTCATAGCCGATGCCACCATCGGCAACTACGGAATCGTGAAGATACACATCAATGAGGGAACAAAAGAGTTGGAAGTGGAGGGAGGGCAACCCCTTTTGAAGGCTCTCAACCAGGAGGGGGTATTCATCCCTTCCGCCTGTGGAGGACGAGGTTCCTGTGGCCTGTGCAAGGTGCAGGTCACCGAAGGCGGAGGAGAGTATCTCCCGACGGAACTTCCCTGGATATCAGACGAAGAGAAAAAACAGCACATCAGGCTCTCCTGCCAGTTCAAGGTAAAGAGTGACGTTTCGATTGTCATCCCTGAAGAGCTCTTCCTCGTCAAGGAGTTCTCTACCGTGGTAGAGAGCATACGCGACCTCACCCATGACATCAAGGAGGTGAGGCTGCTGCTGAAGGAGCCCTCCTCGATAACCACCAAGGCAGGACAGTACATCCAGTTTGAGGTCCCCGAATACGGCGATGTTGAGGAGAGTGTCTACCGAGCCTACTCCATGGCCTCTCCTCCTGGAGACAGCACCCATGTGGAGCTGGAGATTCGTCTTGTCCCCAATGGGATCTGTACCACCTATGTGCATGAACATCTCAAGGAAGGCGACCAGGTAACCATCAACGGACCCTATGGTGACTTCTTCCTCAGGGAGACTGACAATAACATCATCTTCATTGCAGGAGGCTCGGGGATGGCCCCCATCAAGAGCATGCTCCTGGATATGGAGAAAAGGGGCATCAAGCGCAAGGCAACCTACTTCTTTGGTGCTCGTTCCAAGCGGGATCTCTTCCTTCTGGATGAGATGCGTGAACTGGAGAAAAAAATGCCCAACTTCACGTTTGTGCCTGCCCTGAGCGAACCCCAGGAAGAGGATAACTGGGAAGGCGAAGTGGGACTCATCACCGATGTGGTACGCAGGATGGTCGATGAAGCACATGCAAGTGAAGCCTATCTCTGTGGAAGCCCCGGCATGATCGACGCCTGCATACAAGTCCTCAATGAATTGAAAGTCCCACCAGAGAACATCTTCTACGACAAATTCTCATGATAAGGAGCTAGTGATGAAACAGACACCTGCATATGACAAGATACAAGAGCAAATGAAACCTGGCGTCATAGCCCTTGACGGCTTCCTTGGTGACGACAAGCGTAAACTGATAGATATCATTGCCAGTGACAATACAAAGGTGCGCAAGCTCAACAGGACTCACCAGGATATTGCCACTAAGATGATTTATTTCAAGGAAAAGGGACTTGCAGGGCTGGGCGAGTTCATCAGCCTGGATGACCACTTTGAGGTCAAGGTCGAGTCTGTTCGAGGGATCCTACCCTCACCCTTTGGGGGAAAAGGCATGTATGGGAAGATCAACACGACAGTAGTCAATAAGAAACTGGGTCGCCAGATCGTCTATACTGACCTGCATATCCACTTTGTCGCGGACCATGCCTTCTATGAGGGCAAGGGATCCCCCTTTAGGTTGGAACCACAGGACCTGATCGAAATTCTTGAGGTGCCTGAAGCACAGGAGTACCTGCCCGAGTTGTAGCATGGCCATGCCAGTAGGAGAAACAGGAGAAAAAAGACTGGGTACCTATCGGAAATTTCAGAGTATTTTGCCGTAGAGGCTATGCAAGGATAGCAGAACGTATCTCCAAATTGTTATCAGGGTATAGGTGTCGTACTCAATTAGGCTTAGACTTATCACACAGGGATCGTTACACTAGATGGCTGATCAAGCTCTCTGCTTCTCATGCATCCATCACCTTTGCTCACTCCTGCTTGGGTAACCATACCACCAGGGCGAGCAGAGCACAGATCACTGAGACGGCGAGTATTCCCAGCCCTACTCCGAACAGGGTTGAAAACAATCCGAGCAACAACGCAATGCCTGCAGCGACCAAGGACTCTGCCTGCGACTCCACCGATAGGGCGGACGCTAGGGAGTCCTGTTCCATATGCTCACTGACGTAGGTGATACCCATGGGTTTCCTCAGGTTCTCCACCATATAGATACCCAGATAGAGCACTACTGCCAAGGTAACCCATGTGAGGTGCAGGAAGATTCCACTCAAGACTCCAAGGGAGATTCCCACCAGCATGGTCAGGTTCAATGGTGTTGCAAGCTCCCCAAACCTACGGGCAAAAGAGCCAGAGTGCTTGGAGACAAAGGCTGTCGCCCCATAGAGCACAGCGTAGACCAGCCCTACCAATAGGGCAGTCCTCTTCTGGTCGTCGAAACTCAGCAGGACCGGCAGACTCAAGGCCAGGGTACGTAGGATTGGCTGCAGATAGTCCTTGCATGCCTTGTAGTACCCACTGAACAGTGATTGGTTGGCAATGACCCTCAAAAGCTTGGGGTCTCTGACACTGGAAACCAGGGAACGCAGCACGGTCATGAAGACCTCTGAGACTTTGCGTTCATCAGTATGGTGGGGACCGTCAAGAAATTTGGGATAGGAGAGGATCAAGAAGAGGTTCAGGGTGTAGGGGATGGTCGTAAACAGGAATACCGACTTGTAGGATCCCTGCCAGAATACCAGGAAGGCTGCAGCGAGGGCAGAGAGAGCGGAACCCCATTGGGACCAGGCCCTTGTATGGCCGTAGTAGTAGGTGCGCTGGGAGTCCCACCCTTTCGAGTGGAGGTAGTCGAAGATCATCGCCTTATGGGTTCCTGTACGGAAGGCATCCCCAAAGGCAAAGGCGATCATGGCAAAGAACAGCAGGGCATAGGAGGATACTGCATAAAAGATGAGGAATGAGAGAATGTAGGAAAGCAGGGAGAAAACCATGGTCAATCTTCGTCCCACAGTATCGGCGAGCAATCCAGAAGGTATCTCCAGGATATTGATGCTTATCTCCCTGGCAGCATAGAGGGTCCCTATCTGGAGGTACGAAAGCCCCTTGCCAAGAAAGATCAGCAGGAGGAATGGTTCAAAGAACCTCAGGTTTTTCAAAAACCCATACATGCAGAACTTGTAGTACTGCCTGTTCTTATGAAATATCTGATTCTTCTCTTCGTGTTCCATACCTCTGACCCCTCATCATTTCCACCGTATGATAGCTCTTCTTACAGACAATGTCATCAGAAAATTCAGACTACCTCTTTCCGGGAGCACCGGTAGAGTTGCGCACGATGAGCTTACAGCGATATTCCACCCTAGTCACTGCATCTGATTCGGCCATCATCGCATGGCTGTTCCTGATCTTCTCTGAAATGAGCCGTATCGCACTTTTGCCTACTTGGATGATGTAGTGCTCCACTGTCGTAAGGCTCACGCCCCTAAAGGAGGAGGGGTAGATGTTGTCAAACCCACATACGCTGTAGTCCTGGGGAATACGGAAGCCAGCATCCCCTATGGCATCGATGATGCCATAGGCCACCATATCGTTGATGGCAACAAGGGCTGTCACCTCCGGAGCCTCCTGCATGCATTGTTTGGCAAGCTCATACCCTGTCTTATGCTCAATGTCTACCGTGTTGAGTTCTGTGGTGGAAGGAATGTCAGCGGTAAAGAGCGAGAGCTTGCAATCAGGGCCTGCATGCTTGAACTCTGCCTTGAGTCCTTCGTACCGACGCACCCTGGCACTGTGCTCGGTATTGAGGCTTGTAGAGATATAGGCTACCTTCTGATGACCCAGTTTCAACAGATGCTTGCCGACAAAAGAGCCTGCTGTGAAGTTGTTCACATCCACCGTATCGAGTCCCGACTCGTTCTGCTTGTCCCCCACTGCCACCACAGGGACCGTCTCATTCAGCTTCCTGGCAAGTTCGGGCTGCTGGGGTATCATGGCAAACACTACCCCGGCTACCATCGGGTCCTTGGCGAATTCACACACCTTCTGCTCTTTCTCGACATCCCAGTAGGTGGTAAACAGCATGGTATCGATACCACGTTGGGTCGCTTCCTGTTCCATTCCTTGGATTAGCGTTGCAAAATAGGGGTTAATGACAGAAGGACAGATGATGACCAGTACTTTCCTTGCATATTTGTCACTTCGTCTCTCATAGCCTAGCTCCCGGGCCAGGGCATATACGGTATCAACTGTGTCGGCAGAGAACCTGGAAAGGCTTTTTTTTGCTAGGATCATGGATACGCTTGCTGCTGAAATTCCAGCAGCTTCTCCGATGTCCTTCAAGGTGATCTTCTTTTTTCCCATGGGGCATGCTCCTTTTGCTACTCTTTAAAGTTAAACACTATTAAGCAAATATTGCAAGTGAAAAATATCTATACATCTCAGGCAATTCTGTCCAAACCTAGATAAATCAGAGATAAAATTTGACAATTGCTCTATTGTACCGTACACTGGAAAAAAATCGTGGTAGTAATTATGAGTATAGGTTGTTGAAAACTGTTGAAATACCATGCTTACTATAACGAACAATCTGGAGGAAAGAATGAAAAAAGTACTTTTTGCTCTCATCGTTCTCGTTTTGGTCCTTTCGCCTATCATGGCCCAAGGTATGCAGGAAACCAAAAGTGATGAAGACTACAAGCTCGTCTTGAAAATGAGCCACGTGTTTGCTCCCAATGAGCAGCTCACAAAATCCTTGAACATTGTCGTCGACAATATCAAAACCCGCACCAATGGTGCCATTGAAATCCAGCACTACCCCCAGGGACAGCTCGCTGTGTACAAGGATGGTGTAGAACAGGTTGCACGTGGTGCAAAGTTCATCTCCGTCGAAGACCCTTCCTACCTTGGTGACTATGTTGCAGACTTCAACGCTCTGGTCGGCCCCATGCTCTATGACTCCTTCGAGGCATACGAGTACATGATCAAGACCCCTCTGGTACAGAACATGATCAAAGAGGTGCAAGAGAAGCACAACATCAAGGTCCTTGCCCTCGACTACATCTTCGGTTTCCGTAACTTCAAGACCAACAAGGTCATCACCAGACCTGAAGACCTCAAGGGCATGAAGATTCGTACCCCTGGCAGTCAGCTCTTCATTGATACCATCAATGCAATGGGCGCAACTGCAACCCCCCTACCATTCAGCGAAACCATCTCTGCTGTGCAGCAGGGTGTTGTTGACGGATTGGAAGGAACCATGGATGCCTACGGCTCCAACGGAAGCGCCGAAGTTGCCAAGAACATGGCATTCACCAAGCACTTCCTCGGAACATGTGGTGTGTACATCAACAACGACCTGTTCAACAGCATGCCTGAGAAATACCAGATTATTGTCCAGGAAGAGTTCACCAAGGGTGCTGAGCACATGAAGAGTGAAATTTCCAACAACTACGAGGCAACCAAGGCAAAGCTCGAGGCTAAGGGCAACAAGTTCAACGAAGTTGACTACCCTGCTTTCGTAGCTGCAGCAGAGCCCGTATATGCCAACATGAAGGGAGTTTCCCCTGGCATCTACAAGACCCTGCAGGCTGAACTTGCAAAGATGAAAAAGTAAGTATCCATGTCCTAGACAGGCCGACCACTTGAGACAACCAAACTATTTGGTTGTGCTGAGAAAGGTCGGCCTGTATTATGTCTACAAGGGGGTGAAAGCCAATGAAGCAACATGTCAAGAAGTTCTTCCTAAATTTTGAAATTGTCTTTTCAAGTGCGTTCCTTATCGTTACGACTGTTTTGGTCATGCTGAACGTCATATTACGCTATTTCTTCAACATGGGCCTGTACTGGTCCGAAGAGGTTGCAACGGGCTGCTTTGTATGGAGCGTATTCCTAGGAGCTGCTGCCGGATATAAGATCAAGATGCATGTAGGTGTCGATATGCTCGTCAACATGTGTCCTCCAACTACGAAAAAAATCATTACCATCATCGTTGATTGCATCCTCTTGCTGATCAACGGGTACATTACCTATATAGCTGTCATATACCTGAGCCTCTCCTACAAGAAGCCTACACCGGTGCTGAATATCTCCACCGCTTACATTAGTGCCTCTATCCTGGTAAGTTTCGCCCTTATGACTGTGTATTCGATTGTATTCCTCATCAAGGATTGCAAGGCCCCCAAAGAACATAAAGGAGAGGTATAGCATATGTTGTCATATTTGCCGTCCATCATGGTATTCATCCTGTATTTTTCAAGCATCCCCATTGCCTATGCCCTGCTTGGATCCTCCCTCTTCTACTTTGCTGTCATCGACACAAGCTCACCAGTCGACCTCCTGCTGCAGAAGTTCGTGACCAGCACACAGTCATTTCCCCTGCTGGCGATCCCCTTCTTCATTATGGCAGGATCGATCATGAACTACGCAGGCATCAGCCAAAAACTCATGCAGTTCGCTGAAGTGCTTACCGGTCATATGGCCGGCGGTCTTGCCCAGGTCAACGTCCTGTTGAGCATGCTCATGGGTGGCGTCTCGGGTTCAGCAAATGCTGACGCGGCCATGCAGAGTAAAATGCTCGTACCGGAAATGGAGAAACGAGGATACGACAAGGCTTTCTCCACTGCCATCACCGCAGCCTCATCAGCTGTCACCCCGGTCATACCTCCAGGGATAAACCTCATCATCTATGCCCTGATAGCCAGCGCATCGGTAGGAAGGATGTTTGCAGCCGGCTATATCCCAGGCTTTCTGATGACCATCTGTCTCATGGTTGCTGTGGCCATCATCTCAAAAAAACGTGGCTATCAGCCAAGCAGAGAGAAAAAAGCAGGTGCTAAGGAGATTTTCAAACAGGGTATCGACTCCATTTGGGCCTTGCTTTTCCCCTTCGGTATCATCATGGGCCTGCGCGTCGGCATATTCACCCCTTCTGAAGCAGGGGCCGTGGCCGTGTTCTACTGCATATTCGTAGGGAAGTTCATCTACAAGGAGCTGGGAAGAGAGCACATCATCCCTGTTCTGAAAGAGACTGTCTTGGCAACCAGCTCTGTCGTACTCATCATTGTCGCAGCCTCTGTCTTTGGCTACTACCTGAACTGGGAACAGATTCCCCAGCATCTGACTGCC
>CAZTXW010000053.1:0-14559 GCA_964617345.1 uncultured Sphaerochaeta sp.
TTACACATTAAACCTGAAGTGCATGATATCCCCATCCTTGACGAGGTACTCCTTGCCTTCGATGCGTAACTTCCCTGCTGTCTTGACCTTCTGCTCAGTCTTGTAGAAGAAGAGATCTTCGCAGTTGTAGACCTCAGCCTTGATGAATCCCTTCTCAAAGTCGGTGTGTATCACCCCGGCAGCCTGAGGGGCCTTGTAGCCTGCACGAAAGGTCCATGCACGGTTCTCATCAGATCCTGCAGTAAAGAAGGTACGCATTCCCAAAGTGTGGTAGGCTAGGCGGACAAGGCCATTCAGGGAGGACTCCTTGAGGCCTACGGCCTCCAGGAACTCCTTCTTGTCCTCTTCAGTCTCCAGGGCTGCAATCTCAGACTCAATCTTACCACAGATGACAATGACCTCTGATCCCTCTGCCTCGGCAATGGAGCGCACGATCTTCACATACTCATTTTCCTCGGAGATTCCGTCCTCATCCACGTTGCAGACATAGATGACAGGCTTGAGGGTGATCAGGTGCAGATCATGCAGGGCTGCAAGCTCTTCCTCCTCAAGGGAGAGGCTTCGTGCGGGCTTACCAAGCTCAAGGCAGGTCTTCACCTTTTCCAACAGGGGAAGAACTTTTTCGCTCTCCTTCTGTGCTTCCTTGCCCAGCCTACCCATCTTTGCCTGCTTGTTGTACCGGTTGGTCACCGTCTCAAGGTCCGCAAGGGCAAGCTCGATGTTGATGGTCTCGATGTCACTTGCCGGATCGATCTTGTTGTTCACATGGACGATATCCCCATCCTCAAAGCAACGGACCACGTGAGCGATGACACCCACTTCCCGAATGGAGGCGAGGAACCTGTTGCCCAGGCCTTCCCCCTTGGAAGCACCGGCTACAAGACCGGCGATATCGACAAATTCAAAGACAGCCGGAATGACCCGTTCAGCCGGGATCAGCTCAGCAATCTTGTCCAGACGCGTATCAGGGACGCTAACGATTCCTACGTTGGGATCGATAGTACAAAAAGGATAGTTCGCAACTTCGGCAGGCGCTGCCGTCAAAGCGGAGAAAATTGTCGACTTACCGACGTTGGGCAAGCCAACAATACCGCAATTCAAACCCATACATTAACCTCATATATGCTCAGTGGAGCTAGGTTGTGCAGTGTAGCATATATTGACTTCTCTGGTCACCAGCCCTATAGTTAAGCTCAATGGAAATCGATACAATCACTGAAAAAGATGATCCCACTGTCAAGGGAAAACAAATACACGACATAGAAATAGAAAGACAAAGGGCAATTCTACTTGTCCTTGTTCCCGCAACTGAGGACAAAGCCCATGCAAAGCACCGAGGGGACGAGTTGCAAGCCCTGGTAAGTACCATGGGACCCTTGACCGTGCACACCCTCATGATACCGCTACGCGAGCATAACAGCGCAACACTCATAGGAAGCGGCAAGGTCTCTGAGGTCAAGACCCTCATAGATACCTACGAAAGCGACCTCGTGATCTTTGACCAGGGCATCAGCCCAAGGGTGCAGAGAAACCTCGAGAAGGAGCTGGAGTGCTGTGTCATCGACCGTGATGAGGTCATCCTGCAGATCTTCGCAGACAGGGCCGCCACCAAGGAAGCAAGCCTGCAAGTGGAGCTTGCCAGGCTCGAGTACTCCCTGCCCCGCCTTACCAGGATGTGGACTGGCCTTGCCCGCCAGCATGGAGGAGTAAAAGGAACCAGAGGTGGTGGTGAACAACAGCTCGAACTTGACCGAAGACAGATCAAGGAAAAGATTACGTTCCTCAAGGAACAGCTGAAAAAGGTCCAGCAACAGCGATCGACACAACGTGCCCAGAGGCAGAACAGCAACATCCCCCTCGGAGCTATCGTCGGCTATACCAACAGCGGAAAGTCCTCCCTGCTCAATGCACTCACCCAGGCAGGGGTGCTGGTGGAGAACAAGCTGTTTGCGACCCTGGACCCGACCACCCGGGCAGTAAAACTTCCCGGAGGATCGGAAGTCCTTCTCTCTGATACCGTCGGATTTGTCAGTGATCTTCCCCACAACCTTGTGGACTCCTTCAAAAGCACCCTGGAAGAGGCCAAGTATGCAGACTTCCTCATTATCGTCTGTGATGCCTCACACCCTGATATGATAGGTAGCTACAAGACAACAGTAAGCGTATTGGAAGAGTTGGGCTGCACAGACAAGCCAGCAATCGTCATGATCAACAAGATGGATACGGTCCTTGATGATTTTGCAGTTGCAAGGCTCAAAAGCATGTATAGCCCGACTGTGGAGACCTCTGTGCTGAAGGGGGAAGGTCTTGACGAACTGCTTCTCCAGATAGGGGAAACCCTGCATGCACTCTGCCCGATAACCTACTATCTCATTCCCGAGTCCCGCTACGACCTCATTTCACACATACGCCGCTCAGGCCAAGTGCTGAGCATCGACTACCTCGACGAAGGTATCCTGGTGGAAACACAGATACTTGAGCGTTACCAAAGCCCAATTGTGGATTTTAGGGTAGCAAACAAACCATAGTCCCCTCTCACCTAGGTACAACAACTGCAGTGCTGCCACAGCGCTGCAGTTTTTTTGTCAGACGTATGAATACTATAGGATGTGAAGCCAGTATCAATACACTATTAGGACAATATACTACTTTCAAACAAATATATATTGACTTTCATACGAAGATAAAATACTATTGAATAGTAATTAAGGGGGCAAGTATGACTGAAAGAATCCAGCACTACAGAGAAAGGATATTGAGTACGAAACCTACAATATGTATCGAAAGAGCAAGATTTTATACAAATGCTTACAAGCAGCATGAGAACAAGCCGATCATCCTCAAGCGAGCCTATGCCTTGCAAGAGACGCTGGAACACATGTCCATTCGTATAGAACCAGAAGATCTCTTGGTTGGAAATCACTCATCGGCTATCTACGCAGCCCCCATATTTCCCGAATATGCCGTCGAATGGATTCAAAACGAAATCAATGATTTTGAGAAACGAAGCGGTGACGCATTTTTCCCTGATGAAAACACAAAACAGGAGCTGCTGGAGCTTTGCAAGTACTGGGAGCATAAGACCACCCTGGACAAAGGACGGGCGCTTTTCACCGAAGAGCTGGCAGCAATGCATGAGAGTGCGATCATCAAGGCAGAAGGAAACCTAACCTCAGGTGATGCCCATATTGCCGCTCATTTCCGTCAGATCATGGACAAGGGCCTTGCATGGTATAGACAGCAAGCAGAGCAAAAACTAGCTCAGACAGATTTTGTCACAGCAGAAGACCTGAGAAAAAGGAATTTCTACCAGTCTGTCATGATCAGCATGGACGCTTTCAGCCATCATATCCTTCGCTTTGCAGACCTTGCCAGAACGTTGGCACAAGAAGAAAAAGATGGAAACAGGCGAAATGAACTGCTTCTGATAGAGCAAAATTGCCGTCACATCGCCTATGAAAAGCCAAGGACCTTCTATGAGGCACTCCAGCTTACCTGCTTCATACAGCTCGTGCTGCAGATCGAAAGCAACGGCCACTCACTCTCCCTTGGCCGGCTGGACCAATATCTCTATCCCTTCTATGCAACAGATGTACAGGACAACAAGCTTGAGGATACGTTTGTCCTTGAATTGCTTGAGAACTTCTGGCTGAAACTTGTAAGCGTGAAGAAGATCCGATCATGGTCTCACACCCGTTTCTCAGCAGGTGGCCCCCTCTATCAGAACGTAACCATAGGCGGGCAACTCCAGGACGGAAGCGATGCGGTGAATGCCCTATCCTTCCTGATCCTTCGCTCCGTAGACAACACGAAGCTCACACAGCCTAACCTATCGGTCAGATTCCATCCGAACCTCAACGAGGAGTTCCTCAAGGAGTGTATCAATGTCATCGAGTCAGGCTTCGGTATGCCGGCCTTCAACAATGACTCGATAGTAATTCCATCATTCATCACCTATGGGGTAGAAGCAGAGGATGCATGGGACTACTCTGCCATCGGATGCATAGAGACCGCTGTCCCTGGCAAGTGGGGTTATCGTTGCACAGGAAAACACTTCCTGAACTTCATGAGGGTATTCCTTGCAGCAATGAATGATGGCATCGATCCTGTCAGCAAACGCCAGTTCTGCAAGGGCATAGGCAAACTCGAGGACTTTACCGATTTTTCACAGGTCATGGAGGCTTGGGAAAAGCAGGTTCGATACTACGCAAAAGCCGGCATTGCAATTGATACTGCAGTTGACATCGTCTTGCGCGATGAAGCTCCGGATATCCTCTGTTCGGCATTCACCGACTACTGTCTGGAGAGAGGAAAGACAATCCATGAGGGTGGAAGCAAATATGATCTGGTCTCAGGTCTGCAGGTAGGCATCGCCAACTTGGGAGACTCGCTCTCAGCCATCAAGAAACTGGTCTTTGACGAGAAACGTTTCACCGGAAAGCAGATGATGCAGGCGGTAGAGAGCAACTTCGAACTACCAGGCGGAGAGGAGATTCGACAGATTATCGTCAACCACGCCCCAAAATATGGGAATGACGACAACTATGTGGATGATCTGCTTGTCGAAGCCTATGGGTATTACCTTGATGAAATCAAGAAATACAGGACTATCCGTGAAGGATGCGGTCCTATCGGATGCAAATACTTTGGAGGGACTTCCAGCATTTCCGGCAACGTACCCGCAGGTGCAGTAGCCCCGGCTACCTATGATGGGAGGAAAGCCTGGAAGCCTTTGGCAGAGGGAGCCTCTCCCTCTGCAGGGATGGATCAGAGCGGTCCTACTTCAGTAATGAAGAGCATCAGCAAGCTGAAGACAGAAGAAATCGTCGGAGGTGTCCTGCTGAACCAGAAGCTGACACCTACGGTAATGAAATCGAAGCAGTCGAAGGTCAAACTCACCGCAATGCTGCACGCTTTCTTCAATGACATGAAAGGCTGGCATGTCCAATACAATATTGTTGATAGGGAAGAGTTGCTGAAAGCCCAGAAGAACCCGGAAGAGTACCGCGACCTCATCGTACGAGTCGCCGGTTACTCGGCATTCTTTACCAACTTGTCCATGGAGACCCAGAACGATATCATTGCAAGAACGGAACAGACCCTCTAGGCACTCCTGAAAAGGAGGTTCAGGAACTATTCACCCCCTCAAACTACACCCCCCTGCATCTGGATTCCAGATGCAGGGGGGTGTATGCATTGCCATATTTTTCCCTGTGCTACTGTATTCTTCTTTTAGCCAACTTCCATCTGCGGCAACTTACCGCTTACACTTCAGGTGCGATGGTAACTCCCAGGTCGGTAAGGATTGCGTAGAAGTCATCCATCTCCTGCTCAGAATAGGGCTCCATGCTCAGGAGGTGGGCATGTTCCTTTTTCATGACCTGGTACTTGTCCTTTGCAAGAGGATTGAAATTGATCAGTTCTATGGGAGTCCTGGGGGAAGTCTGCAATACAAACGTCCCTATGGCTGTCAGGTTCTCCCGTGTGGCGGTCATACCCGGGATAAGGGGAATCCTTACAAGCACCTCCTTGGATTGGGATGTGAGGTTCCTGAAGTTCTGCAGGATGATGCTATTGTCCTGACCTGTGTACAAAGCATGAAGCGATGCATCAAACAGTTTGATGTCCACGATAAAGAGGTCCACCACATCAAAGAATGATGCAAAAACCTTGGGGTTGGCATACATCGAGGTCTCAATTGCTGTGTGGATACCTTCTTTCTTGACTTCCCTGAGGACAGATTTTGCAAATTCCGCCTGAAATGTGGGATCTCCACCTGAAATAGTCACCCCACCCCCGCTTGAGGTATAGAATGAGCGGTCCTGCAGCAACGAGGCTACAGCCTCCTTTACACTCATCATCCGGCTGTCATAGGAGAGTGCCTTGGTAGGACACGCCTCTACGCTGCTTTCACACGATTCGCAGGAGCTGTCAAGGATTTTTATGAATGGCTCCCCTTCTGATCCGAAACCAATGGCGCCTGTGGTACAGGCTTCTACACATGCACCACATCTGATGCACTTATTCTCGAAATACCAGAGGTGAGCCTTGATGTCGATGCCCTCAGGGTTATGACACCAAACACAGGCAAGGGGACACCCTTTGAGGAACAGTGTGGTCCTGATCCCAGGTCCATCATGCACTGCGAATTTCTTTATGTCGAACACATTGCCTTTCATTACATCCCCTTTTCTCAAGCCCTGCAAAAACTCTATGGTGCTTACATATTTTTATTATATGATAGTATATAATACCACAAATGAAACCAATCATCAATCGAATGATAGAATTATCAAAGAATGGGGGATACTTGGGAAGTGCTGTATTCAAGAGTTGCCCAGTGGGTTATGGAGCGTCATGACCCAAGGAGAAAAAGATTGGTCGGCAATGCCATTATGTGGGGATAATAACCTGGATATTCTTGGATTTCAGATACTCAAGGTACTCATCGGGGATATTCTTGTCTGTCACCACATAGTCCACTTCGCTGATGTCCAGGTACTTGGAAAGATGGATTTTCCCAAACTTAGAAGAGTCGGTCAGGACAAAAGTCTTGGGGCTGATCGCAGCAATGGTAGTATTTATATCGGCACGCATCATATCCCTGCCGGTGAAACCAGTATTCTGTGTAAAGCCATCAACACCGACAAATGCCTTGCTGAAATTCAGGATCTTCAGACAATCCTTGACCAGATTACCCACCACACATTCACTCTCGCTCTGATAGATGCCTCCCAGCAGGATAACCCGGTTCTCAGCCAGCTTACCAATCTGCCTTGCTATAAATGCATTGGATGTTATGATAGTCACATTTTTCCGATGCTCGACAACTTCATGGGCAAAGAGGGCATTGATGGAACCACTCTCGATCAGGATGGTCTCGTCTTCGCCTACATAGTGAAGGGCGGCCTTTGCAATCTTGAGTTTCTCTTCATAATTGATGCCCATGCGGTGTGAGATATCATCGCTCTCATTGAGAATGGCACCTCCGTGTACGCGCTTGAGGAACCCGCTGGCTTCCAGCGCGGTGAGATCTTGACGGATGGTAGCCTGTGATACCCCCAGCTTCTCTGAGAAATCCGTCACCGTTACTTTTTTGTCGGTCGCAAGAATGTTCAATATCTGTCGGTGTCTTTTTGTCATCTTTATTCCAGTGTGAGGGCAGCAGCCCCAAGCAACCCAGCGTTACATCCTAGTGCTGAGGTGCGTATCTCCACTCTATCATACATCATCCCCTTCACCAACGAATAAAATCGCTTTTCTATCAGATCAGTGTATATCTGGCCCATATTGACGAGCCCCCCACCAATGATGAAAACTTCAGGATTAACCAGCTGGAAAAGATTATAGAGGCCGATACCGATGGCGTTTGCTGAATCTTGCAGTACTTTCAGGGATATGGCATCCTGCTCGGCAACTCCCTTTTCCAGCATCCTCCCATCAAAATCATCCAAGGTGTCTGTTGTTATCCCGATTGAGGAAACTTCTCCACCAATGAGATAGCGGTTGTAGAGTTGGGGCAAGTAGTGTCCGCTAGAGAGCGACATGAGGCAGCCCCTGTTCCCACAGGAACACTCTATTTCTGAATGGGGATCGATAATCGTATGCCCGATCTCCCCTGCAGTCCCAGTCATACCCCGCACAAGCTTCTTGTCGACTATGATCCCACTGCCAACCCCTGAGCTTATGGTCACAAAGACAATGTCGGAGAAATTTTTCCCAGCACCAAACTTGAACTCACCAAACGCCTGGGCATTGGCATCGTTGTCGATGATGATGTTGCTTTTGAATTTCCGCGAAAGCATCAGGCGTAGAGGGTAGTCCTTGAAGCATGACTTGAAATTGCTTGATGTAATGATAAGGCCCTTCTTGGTATTGATGTGCCCTGCTATCCCTACCCCGATACCCCTGAGCTGGCTCTCATGCAAACTGTGGGCCACCAGCAGTTCCTGTACGATGGAGGCGATCGAATCAACAATGCCATCACAACCCAACTTTGTATGTGAGTAGGTAATCCTACTATCGATGAAGGTCCCATCCTCTTCAAACAGCCCTGCAGAGAGTTTGGTCCCTCCCACATCAACACCGCACAAATATTTTTTCATCACTATCTCCACCAACCAGGGAAGATGCCAGCATTCCGCTGCATCCTGGTATCCTTTCATTCCTGTATTATACTGCTTCCCGTCTCTTCTTCCGGCTGTAACTGTCAAGACAAAGAATCGTGACAATGACCATGCCCCTCAGTACCATCTGCAAGTATGGATTGATCCTCAACATATTCATAGCATTTTCCATGATTCCAAATACAAGCAGTCCCATTGCAGTCTGTGGTACGCCGCCAAAGCCCCCTGCTAGTGAAGTACCTCCTACTACCACAGCACTGATCACCGTGAGGGCAGTTGTCTCTCCGTAGACACTAGAGCCTGAGTTCAACTTGGAGGAGAGGAGGATACCACCAAGAGCTGCAGCAAAGCCACAGATAACATAGGTCATGGTCTTTATCCTGCGAACGTTTATACCTGAATATTCGGAAACTTCATAGTCGCCCCCTATCGCATAACAGTTCCGCCCAAACTGCGTGTACCGCAGCACACTATAGCCCACAAGCAGGGCTACGACCATGATCAGGACCAGGTTGGGGATGAACCCAAACACAAAGCCGTTGGATATCATCATGAAATCAAGATTGGAAGCTGCTATAGGATGTGCATCGGTGAGTTGCTGGGCAACTCCAGTCAGCAGCATCCCCATGCCGAGGGTGATGATGAAGGGCTCGGTCCTTTGGTATACGACCAAATACCCATTTACCAGTCCTATGAGGACCCCTGACAGCAATCCCCCGAGGATACATGCCCACAACGGAGCGATCGCCATCAATTTGATGGTTACTATACCGCTGACAACCATGATGCCACCGATCGAAAGGTCAATGCCTCCAGCGATGATTACAAACGTGATGCCAAAGGCTAGGACCAGGAGAATCGATGCAGAGTTCAACAGATCGAAAATATTGAAACGGGTATAGAAATTTGTCTGGAAAAAGAGCATGCCAAGCAACATTGCCAATACAGCAATTGAAGCTTTGTGGTTTGCCAGTCTCTTGAGTGACATGGTAGTGAAGTGAATTTTCATTCTCTGCCTCCTAGCGTTCTTTAAGGTTATCAAGCCAGATTGCAACGATAAGGATTGCACCCTTCATCACATTTTGCATAAAAACGGAAACACCTAGCAGGTTCATGCAGTTTGCCAATAGGATCACCAGCATAGTGCCAAGCACTGTCCGTATGACATTTCCATTTCCCCCTGCAAGGGAAGTACCGCCGACAACAACTGCCAGGATTGCATTTGTTTCATAGTTTTTACCCAATACAGGAGAAGCTGTAGTGACACGCGAAAAAAGTACTATCGCACCCAATGCAGCCATGAAGCCGGAGATCGTATAGATGATCATGATGCTCTTATTGACTGAGATTCCCGAAAGTCTTGCTGCAGTCTTATTTCCACCTGTAAGGTTTATCGTTCGCCCCAGGTAGGTCTTCTCATGGAATACGTACAGGACCAGGATAGCGGCGAGGAAGATAACGAAGGAGACTGAAAAAATCCCTAAGGTACCTGTCCCTATGGCGGTAAACACTGAGTAATCACGGGAAATATACGACATATGGTCAGTAACACCACCGGTGAAGATCAATGCAAGGCCACCATACACCACACTCATACCATAGGTGATGAAGAGCCCTTCTGCTTGGGTTATGGCTCCACTCACCAAAATGAGCAATGAGTTGGCATACCCACAGGCAGCACCAAGCAGCAATCCAATGCAGAGGGCTGGAATCTGTCCCAAGGGTTCTATCAGCGAGAGTGTGACCACTGCAACCAGAGACATGATACCGGCAACAGAGAGGTCAATGAAGCCTCCGATAATGACAAAGGTCATTCCTAGGGCAACCATGATCAGGGGCCCGAACTGGCGCATGATATTGGTCATGTTCCCGGCAGAAAGGAACTTAGGCTCGACAAAAACGGTCACCACAACAAGAAGGGCAATGGCGACCAGTACAAGGTACTCTCCAAGCACATTCAAGACATTCTGTTTATATGTTAGTTTTCCCTGCATGCCCCTAACCCCTTAGTTGAAAATTCGAATGCTTTTTCCATAATCGCCTCTGCTGTTGTCGTCTCAGGATCAAACTCTCCTGTGATCCGTCCTTCACATACCGTGAGGACCCTGTTGCTCATATTGAGTACCTCAGGCAATTCCGAGGAGATCAGGATAACAGAACCGCCTGCTTCTGCGATCTCTTTCATCAACAGATAGATATCGTATTTCGCACCGACATCGATACCTCGTGTAGGCTCATCCATAATGAGAATCTGGGGATTCAACTCCATCCATCGCCCAACGATACACTTCTGCTGGTTCCCTCCAGAGAGGCTTCTTACTCGTGTGCGGGGAGAGGGGGTCTTGATCCCAAACCCCTTGATATGTTTTTCTGCGATAGCACGCTCTTTGCTCGTATCAACAAAACCAAAGCTTGAGATAGCTTCAAGGCTAGCCATGGAAATATTCGATTCAACGGAAAAAGGCAGAACCAATCCCTGCAACTTCCGGTCTTCAGGAACAAACCCAAATCCTGCCCGTATTGCATCACGTGGATTCTTTATATGCACAGCTTTCCCCTCAATTTCGATGGTATGACCCTTGACCTTGTCCGCTGCGAATAGAGCCCTGACAATTTCTGTGCGCCCGGCACCTACCAGACCCACTAGACCAAGAATTTCTCCCCGGCGTATTTCAAAGGAGATGTTTTCAAGTTTTTTGGTCCTTATTGATGATACGCGCATGCGTATGTCACCGGCACATCTCGGTCGTTCGGGAAACTCGTTTTCGATGGCACGACCTACCATTTTTGTTATCATCTCATTTCTCGTTATGCTGCCAATGGGTTTGCTATCAACAACCTGCCCGTCACGCATCACCGTAACTTCATCACAAAATTCGAAGATCTCATCAAGCTTATGGCTGATATAGATTATTGAGATTCCCTTTGCTTTCAGGTGATGGATTATCTGAACAAGTTCCTTCATCTCATCGGAGGTGAGACTACTGCTAGGTTCATCCATGATTATCAGTTTTGCATCGAAGGAGAGGGCTTTGGCTATCTCAACCATCTGTTTCTGGGAAACACTCAGCTCTGAAACCAGCATATGGGTATCAAGGGGACAGGAAATTGTCTTCAACAACTCTTTTGCTGCCGCATGGGTCCCTCGCATTCCTTTCATCTCCTTGAAACGACCAAGGAACATGTTTTCACCAACGGTCATGGTATTTACCAGGTTCAATTCCTGATAAATGATGCTCAAGCCCATCTCCATCGCCTGAAGAGGTGTAACCGTATCAATGGTTTTTCCATCAAAGACGATTGTTCCAGAATCCTTCTTGTACACTCCAGAAAGAATTTTCATCAGGGTGGACTTTCCTGCGCCATTCTCGCCAACAATAGCGTGTACGCTTCCCTTGTGCACATCAATGGAGACATTATCCAGGGCTCGAACCCCTGGGAATGTTTTTACAACATCAGTCACTGTCAAAATACTCTCAGATATTCTCTTGCTCATCATGCACATCCTTATCGGCAAACACGAAGCGAACCTGTCCCCATACAGTGGAGGACAGGTTCGTTGGAAACGTATAGATTCTACCACTCAGGGGGTGTGAACTCATCGATATTGCTCAGACTGACAATATCGAGAGGTACGAAATTTACAGCTTCTACGGAACCACCCTTCAACACCGTATTGGTCATTTCCAGGGACTTCTTAACCATATTCTCAAAGTTCTGCATAATGGTGACACTTTGTGCCCCACTGCGAACCTGATCAAATCCGGCTCGGTTACCATCAACACCAACGATGAACACATCATCAATTCCTGCTGCCTTGAGGGCTCCTATGATACCGGTTGCCCCATTATCCCAGTGGCAGAAAACACCCTGGATATCACTACCCCACTTGGTGATCATATCCTCCATGATCGCCATAGCTTCTGCTGTTGCCCACTGCTGTGTCGCTTTGTAGTCAATGACTTCAATATTGGTCCCTGCGATGGTCTTGTTGAAGCCATCATGCCTCTTGAGCTGGGCATCATGTCCTGATTGTCCTCCGATCTCAACAATTTTTGCCCCATCGGGGAACGCTTCAATAAAAGCTCTAGCTGATGCTTCTCCGGCCATATCATCATTGACACCAACAAAGAAATCACGCAAGGAGCTGTGTGACTTGGGAATATCTGAACTGAACATTCCAATTATGAGGCCTGCATTCTTTGCCTGCATGAGACTGGGAATGATCGCATTAACATCATTTGGATTGACATAAATTGCTTTCAAACCCTGGGCAATTGCATTGGTGACAACCTGAGCCTGCACCTGCGCATCACCTTTTCCGTCAAGAATCTGCACGTCAAGGTTATAATCGGCACCATATTTGAGGAACATCTTCGCAGAGAATGCCTGTGATTCATTGGCCATATCACCTGGGAGATAAGCCACTTTCGGCATACCACCATCCGCTTTACCCTTATCCGACTGGCCAGCCGAGAAAGCCAATGACCCAATCACTACAAATACACACAGTAACAGAACAACTTTTCGTTTCATCATTTCCTCCAGATCTTCGTATTATTTGGCTTCAAGACTCATGCAAGTCAGAAAGCTCTAGGACCAAAATGCAAAACCACCGGAATCTCAGTGGGTTTCTTTCATATGAAAGTTATAATTATTCTTCAAAATAGACTATTTTTGAATATATATGCTCAAATTACCAAATCTGTTAGGTATTTACATCATATTCTACAATTCAATAGCTTGCAACTATTATTTGAAGTTATTTTTACCGCGTTTAGAAAATTTAATAGTTTCTTTCGAAGGTTTTTAATTATCGATATATATTATTATTAAATATACTGTACTACATAATATCCAAAATGTATGGAATTTACTTGACTACTTAGAACTTATACCTGAATTTGTACACCATCAGTCACTTTTCACATCTTTCAAACAACGTGCAGGATCATACGAGGGATGCTCTTACGTACTGCAGACATCATGCATTGGTACATGCATATAGAGAGGTTATTCATCGTTAGGTGAATAGTTGTCATATATTCATAGATACATGCATATGTATGAATATAGACCATTATTCTTTTTGTCATAATTGAAATACAGGTGTATAATAGTCTCTAATAGACAATGGGAGAGGTTGTATGGACAAGCGACTGTATGTTGCCGTTATTGCTGATATCATAGGGTCCAAACAGATAAGCGACCGCAACAGCGTGCAGAAACACCTGGAGCAGGTACTTGACCAGATAAACCTGACCTACAGATATGCCATAGCCTCACAGTTCATCATCACCCTCGGCGATGAGTTTCAGGGAGTCCTCCATGAGGGCTCTGTCACGCTGAAAGTGATTGATCGAATCCAAAGGGAGATGCATCCTATCAAGTTTCGCTTTGGCATTGGTGTCGGCTCCATCAGCATACGTCTCCAATCTGACACATCCCTTGGCTCTGATGGTACAGCCTTCCATCTTGCGCGAGCTCTGATAGAAGAGGTTAGGGCTCTGGAAAGCAGAAAGGCAGAGGCAAAGACCAATATGCTCATCACCATAGAAAATCAGCAGACCACCTCTGCATTAGTGAACTCACTGTTCAAGCTCATCTGGGCATTGCAGGAAAATTGGACTGAGAGGCAGAGGCAGGTTATTGCAACCCTACTACAGTATAATGACACACAAGAAGAGATTGCCAAAAAGCTGGGTATCGTCCAGTCCAGCGTACAGAAAAGCCTTGCCAGCAGCCAGTACTACTTTTACAAGGAGGCTACCGACACCATCTCCCATACGCTGAAGACAATTGTCAATGCGAGCCTTCCCTTTTGAAGAGAAAAGCCCAAAGCTCCTGTTCTGTGTTTCCACTAGCTCATCAAACAGGTATGGACAGGATTGCAAGCAACCCTGTCCATACTCTTACTTCCGATACCTGTCTTACCTGTCAGAACCGGTACACTGCCCCCACATATGAGTAAAATCCTATACGTTCTGGCTGGTATCCCTGTAGCAGCCTGAAGGATGGGCCCATGTGGAAGTAGACATCCATAGGGAGCACATCTTCTGCGAAGCTGTAGTATACCCCTACAGGTACAAATAAGGACAACTCCAGCTGTTTGTCATAAAGTCCAAACAGGACCCCTCCTCCTACAGTCAGATCAAAATACTCTTCCTGGATATTGAACTTCCATACCCTGAAGTTTGCGTCAACATCCCCATAGATGGCATTTGTAAAAAAATCAAAGCCAAGACCTGCGGAGATATCCAAGTAGTCATTGACTTGGAGCCATACTACCCCTTGGGCGGAAGTTCCTATGCTTACACCAGCAGACCAAGGGCTCCTTTGGACAGGAGCTGCTGTCAAGGGAAGAAGAATCACCAGAACAAGCACGCTTATACAAACAATACGTTTACTCATACACTGCCCTTCCTTTTTTGGC
>CAZTXW010000054.1:0-14323 GCA_964617345.1 uncultured Sphaerochaeta sp.
AACTCCTCGACAATATACTTCTTTCCTGTCTCACTGTTGTTCATCCAGTAGAGGAAATCAAAGGCTTTCTGCTGTTCTGCCTTGGGTACCATGGCGTTTACAGCATAGTAGTTGGGAACGAATACAGGAATAGAACTGTTCAGATGTGCAATGGTAGTGCCATCAGTTCGCTTTACATCCTGGCTCTGATAAGGCATCTTGACAGGGACAAACTCTAGTCTTGCAGCCTGGTCCTTGTTTACCCCTTCAATGTTCCCGAATGCCCAGTTGCCCTGCTTGAAGAATACAGCCTTGCTGTCAGCAAAAATCTGTACAGTCTGGTCATAGCCGAAGTTGGCACTGGAGACGAAATCCTGCCCACGTGTTGCTTTTCCCCTGGCTCCAGCGAGGTAGCTGGTCTTCAAATCGAGAGCCTGTGCGTAGGCGAGGAATGCACCCTTGAGACTCTTGATCTCGGCTTCGGTAGCCTCATTTGCTTCGACTGGGTTTGCAAATACTGCGTTGAGTGCTACGTTGATGAAGTGGTCCCCATAGGTCCATTTCTCAGCACCCATGACAGCAAATACGCCGTTGAGCTTTGAACTAAGCTTTCCTTTTGAGGAGGCGAGCATGTGGGTGTTGCCATTCAGCTTGACTGCAGTTGCCTTAGGTGAGGCAATCCAGGCGTCAATAGCCTTTACGAGGGCTGCCCACTCTTCGTAGGAGGCTGCCTTGATCTCAGAAAGCACTGCATCGACTGGAATGGGGTTGAAGATTTCAGCGAGCATATCACGGTCAACGATAAAGCCATATCCTTCTACGTTGTACGGGATACCATAGCTGGTTGACCCATCGGTGGTCAGTCTCAGGCCCTGGGGAATGGCGGATGCCATCTTGGCGAAATCACCGGTCTTGACGGTGGTGAGGTCAAGGGCAAATCCACCCTGGCTCCACTCTGCAAGTTCCTTGATCCCCTGGATGGAGAATACGGAAGGCATGTTGCGGCTATTCATCTCAGAACGAAGGGTTTCCATATGGTCCTGTCCGCTTCCGATCGAAAAGTTCTTTACCCTGACACCAGTTTCTGCTTCGTATGCTGCACACATTGCTGCAAACTGAGCGGCGTTCTCTCCCTTAGAGTTGTAGACATAGATGTCATAGCCCTTGTCGGCTTCACCAGAGCCCTGTGCGAAGACAGAGGCTGAGAATGCCATCAGGAGTACGAGAAGAACGATTAGACTTTTTTTCATGTTTCTCTCCTTATGCTTTTTTCAAGCTTTGAACAATTAGTGTACCAGCTAAGATTTCTCTTGAATTGTAAACCTTGCTTGGTATATACTAATACTAAACCGGTTTTCTAAACCAGTCAACCTTTATTTTCACGCAAATTTTTCGGGTTGTTTGTATTGTTTTAGAGAACAAATACAAGAGTATTCAGCTTTGGAGGCAAAAATGGATTACATGTGGAAAGAGACAGTGGACAGTTCGGTAAGCACAACCTATGTGCATCCCCTCTATCCCAAGACTGCTCAAGAGCTCACCCTCAGCATACAGGTAGGAGTTGATAGCGACGTCACGGCAGTTACGTTGTTTCCCTTTCATCATGGGAATGAACATCCCCAGGGTTGTGGTAAGGAAGAGCAAGGCCAAAGCCAATCAGTGATATACAGCACAAGCCTGCCGATGCCAGATGAAAAGCTATCCTGGTATTTTGTCCTGCATGCAAGCGATCGCTGCTACTACTACTCCCGCAAGGGCATAAGCGCATCTCCTCCATCACTGTATGACAGTTTTTACCTGATGCCAGATATGGTACCCGTATCCTGGGTAGGATCTTCCACCTGTTATCAGATCTTCCCAGACAGGTTCCGGATAGGGGATGCAAGCGTAGGTGCCAGGGATGGGCAGTACTCCTTCGACGGGGGGACAGTGCGGACTATGGACTTCAGCGACAAGCCCCTGCCATTCGATGAGGGAAAGTGCCTGGACTTCTTCAATGGGGACCTCAAGGGCATTGAGGATGCCATCCCGCACTTCAAGGCTCTGGGGGTGAATGTGCTCTATCTCAATCCCATCGGAGTCTCACGTACCACCCATCGCTATGACTGTTGTGACTTTTTCCATATCGACGAGAAGCTTGGAGGTGATGAAGCCTTCATCTCCCTATCGGAAAAACTCCATGAGCAGGGAATGCGCATTGTGATCGACATCTCTATCAACCACACAGGGACAGAACACCCCTGGCTCCTGAAGGCCCAGCAGGATAGGGAAAGCGAGGAGGCCTCCTTCTACTATTTCAATGATGATGGGACAATAGCCTGTTGGGAGGATGTCCCGACACTACCCCAGCTCAACTACACCAGTGAAAAACTCCGGCAAATCATCTACAAAGGTGAAGAGTCCGTCTTGAGAAAATTCCTTAGGGAGCCTTTCCTGCAGGATGGATGGAGACTCGATGTAGCCACCGTCCTGGGAAGAAGAGGGGAGGACCAGCTGTGTGAAGAGCTTTGGAGGGAGGTGCGAACTGCAGTGAAGGCAGTGAACGACCAGGCATACCTCGTCGGTGAAGCCTGGGCTGACGCCTCCCCGTTCCTGCAAGGAGACATGTGGGACAGTACGATGAACTATTTTGGTGCTAGCCGACCCCTGCGCTCCTGGATGGGTGAGACTGACCGGTTCCTGAGCGAAGGGTGGGGCCACGATCCCAAGCCGACCAGGGCCTATACTGGGGAGGAACTGGCCCAGGCCCTGGAAAGCCAGCTTGCAAGTCTGCCACCGCAGATGCATCCTATGCAGATGAACCTGCTCGATAGCCATGACACTACACGCTTTCATGCAACACCCAACGGCTTTGACTTTGCCGTCTATAGTGGTTCTGTGATGCTGATGTACCTGCTTCCTGGCATGCCCAACCTCTATTATGGCGATGAGATAGGCCTTGCAGGCCCCTACGGCAGTGTGGAAGATTCCCGCTATCCCATGCAGTGGGACAATGCAAAGTGGGATCTCAGGTTCTACGAGTTGTATGCCACGATGGGGGATGTGAGAAAGCGCTATCAGACGATGCTCCAAGGCGGTTCCTACAAGATCCTTCATGCTGATGAACAGAGTTTGGTATTTGCCCGATACGATAGGAAACATGCACTTTTGTGTGTGCTCAACAAGAACGAAGAGCCCTCTACCCTGCAGATTCCCAACTCCATGCTCCAGGTGACAGAGTTTGTGGGAGAGAAGAGAGGCGATCTCAGTGCCAGCAAGGACGTCATCACAATACAGCTTGAGGCCAAGGAGAACTGCATAGTGGAGTGTAGGCGGGGATAAGCGGCTCAAACAGGACCATGATACCGGCAGAAGCATCTGCAAGTGCAACTGCTTCTGCCCTAATCCTCCCTGAAGCTAGTGTCCAGGGAACGGTTGTATGGGATATTTCTGGTCTGCATATACAGAACAAACTGAAACGTGCAACAAGATTGAAAGATTTTGTTGCACGTTTCTTGAACAAAGGTGAATAAAGGTGCAGTATTAGCTGTCATACCCTGAAAGGAGACCTTTTGGCATGGCATATTTCTTTGATGAACCTTCACGCACCTTCAGTGAGTACCTTCTGGTACCCGGCTACTCTGATAAACACTGCATTCCTTCAGAAGTAAGTCTGCGCACACCCTTGGTAAAATATGCCAAAGGTGAAGAGCCCTCCCTGTCCCTGAACATTCCCCTGACCAGTGCGATCATGCAGTCTGTCAGTGGGGAGTCCATGGCAAGGGCTCTAGCCCGTGAAGGGGGGATCAGCTTCATCTTTGGATCACAGAGCATCGAGGACGAGTGTGCGATGGTGGCACGCGTGAAAGCCTTCAAGGCCGGCTTTGTCCCCAGCGACTCCAACCTCCGCGAGGACCAGAGCCTAAGGGACCTGATAGAGCTGAAGAAGAGGCTCGGTCACAATACCATTGCCATTACCAGCGATGGGACCGAACGGGGTTTCTTGCGGGGCGTGGTCTCAAGTCGCGACTGGAGACCGAGCAGGATGGCCATGGATACACCGGTCTCCTCCTTCATGACACCCTTTTCCCGTCTTGTCTATGCAAGGGAAGGGGTTACCCTCAGTGAAGCAAATGACATCATCTGGGAACACAAGCTCAACTCACTGCCCATCGTCGATGAGGAGGGCCGCCTCTGCTCGTTTGTATTCCGCAAGGACTATGAGAGCCATAAGGAGTACCCCAATGAAGTGTTGGACAGTCGCAAGCGCTATCTTGTAGGTGCAGGCATCAATACACGAGACTATATGGAGCGTGTACCCGCCCTGTTGGCCAGTGGTGCTGATGTTCTCTGTATTGACTCCTCCGAGGGCTTTACCGAATGGCAGAGAAAGACCTTGCAGTGGATTCGCACGCAGTATGGCGACAAGGTAAAGGTAGGGGCAGGCAATGTTGTCGATAGGGAGGGCTTTCTCTTTCTTGCCGAGAGCGGGGCAGACTTCATCAAGGTAGGCATCGGAGGTGGTTCGATCTGCATCACACGGGAGACCAAGGGCATAGGTCGCGGTCAGGCCACAGCTGTCATTGAGGTTGCCAAGGCTAGGGATGACTATTTCAAGAGGACGGGCATCTATATCCCCATCTGCTCGGACGGGGGTATTGTCCTTGATTACCATATGACTCTCGCCCTTGCCATGGGAGCTGACTTTCTGATGCTGGGACGCTATTTCGCCCGCTTTGACGAAAGTCCGACAGAGAAGGTGAACGTCAAGGGCTCCTATATGAAGGAGTACTGGGGGGAAGGATCTGCAAGGGCACGCAACTGGCAGCGCTATGATATGGGTGGGGACGGCAAGCTCTCCTTTGTCGAGGGTGTTGACTCCTTCGTTCCCTATGCAGGGCCGCTGAAGGATAATGTACAGCTCTCCCTGAGCAAGATGCGCTCAACTATGTGCAACGTGGGTGCAATGAACATCAGGGAGTTGCAAACAAAGGCTAAGCTGACCCTGGTTTCCTCAACCTCCATCGTGGAAGGTGGCAGCCATGATGTATTGCTCAAGGATACCAATGATATGCAAAGGAAGTAGGGAAGAGTATAGGTGGACTCTTACATGTGTAGCGGAAGCAGGTAATTTCGGAAAATATGCAAGCTTGTGTACTATTATCCACTTCATAGTTGACACCTTCACCGCCTTCATGGTACGTTCTTTCAAGTCGGCCGGATAGCTCAGTGGGAGAGCGGTTGCTTTACACGCAACTGGTCGGGGGTTCAAATCCCTCTCCGGTCAAAAGCGCATCCTTATCGGGTGCGCTTTTCACATGTAAGGATGGTTTGTATGAAGCGCAGCCTGTTTGAGAATCCCAAGTTTGCAATACTCACTGCCATTTTCTGTAATGTGCTCTGGGGTACGGCATTCCCGACTATCAAGGTCGGCTATGAGCTGTTCGCCATAGGCGACAGCACCAGTTCCAAGATTCTCTTTGCAGGAATTCGCTTCTTCCTTTCCGGCCTTATGCTGGTGGCCTACCACCGCGTAACAACCAAGAAGTATCCCACCATACAGAAACATAATTACCAGTGGGTACTAGCCCTTGCCCTGGTGCAGACAACAGCGCAGTACTTCTTTGCCTATATCGGCGTTTCCAATACCACAGGAGCGGCTGCCACCATCTTCTCTTCCCTCTCAGCGTGCTATGCGGTGGTACTGGCCCACTTCTTCCTCAAGAACGACAGGCTCACCCTTGTGAAAGTGGTTGGCTCTCTTGTGTGTGTCTTTGGTATCTTTGTCTCCACCTTAGGTGAAGGAACCATCCGTTTCTCCCTGGGCGGGGAGGGGATGTTGCTTATTTCCCAGCTGTGTTTTGCCATCGGGTCGATCTTCAACAAGAAGATTACCCAGACTGACGGACCGTTGGCAGTAACCTCCTATAATCTGACCCTTGGGGGGCTTGTGCTTATCATCATAGGTCTAGGCAGCGGAGGAACCCTTGGTTCAGTCTCCCTTCCCGGCATTCTGGTCTTGGCCTATCTTGCCTTGCTCTCGGCATTGGCCTTCACCCTCTGGTCGCAAATCCTCAAGTTCCACCCTGTGGGTAAGATAAGTGTTTTCACCTTCATAGTCCCCATTACCGGGACACTTTTCTCTGCCCTTGTGCTTGGCGAGGACATCATGCATATCAAGTACCCCATCTCTTTGATACTGGTTACCCTGGGGATTTACACGATACACTTGAAACAAAGGGTTGTTGGGAAATCTGTGGTGTTGCCCCGATAGGACCAATTGGGTATAGTTGAAAAGACGTAGGAGGTCATGATGCAGTTTGACCAGTACTTTCTTTACTTCATCATATACGCGATTATCGGTTATGTCAGTGAAGTCATCTACTGCGCTATCCTTGATAAAAGGCTGACAAATCGTGGCTTCCTGCATGGACCCTATTTGCCTATCTATGGTTTTGGGGCCCTGTTGGTCGTTATCCCCCTACTGTATTTTGATGCCCATCCCATCCTGGTGTTTTTTATCGCAGTGGCGTTGACCAGTACCTTGGAGTACGTGACGAGCTTTCTTATGGAAAAGCTCTTCAATACCAAGCTTTGGGACTACTCCCACAAGGCTGTCAATATCAATGGCAGGGTCTGCCTGCTAAACTCAACACTATTTGGCATGATGGGCTTTGCTGCCACCTATTATCTCCACCCGGCCATAACAAGAGCCGTCGCAAGTATTCCTGATGTTCTGTTGCATCCACTGAGCAGTGTGTTGTTGTTTGGAATTGGTATTGACACAACTTCAAGCATATTCAGAATGGCCGCATTCCAGAAACAGCTCACTGAGTTTAGGGTCAGGGTCAAAGAACTTGAGGCTAGGTTGGAACTGCTTGCCAAGCAGAGGACCACCCCTTCGCTTGATAGCTTGAAAGAGAGGCTATACAGTGAAATTGAAGAGCTCAAGGTGAAACTCAACAAGCGATCCAGATGGATAATGAACGCATTCCCATCCGTTACGGCTAAAAACGAAGATAAGCGCTTACAACTTGAACTGTTGAAGATGAACTTTCGCTCCTATCGGGAAAAAAAGAGAGAACAGAGGAACAACCGATGAATATGCAAACTCGACTGGACACGATACTGCGGGAGATGGAAAAAGCTGCAGTGGAGAGTGGAAGAGAGCTCTCTGATATAGACCTGATGGCCGTCAGCAAGACCCACTCCTATGAGGAAATCCTTGGGCTGTTCGCCTGCTCCCAGATGCTGTTTGGCGAGAATAGGGTCCAGGAAGTGCAAGAGAAATTTTCCTTAGCACGACCTGTAGGCATGAAAGTACACCTTATCGGGCATTTGCAGTCCAACAAGGTGAAAAAGATTGTCCCCCTTGTCGATTCCATCGACAGTGTCGATTCGCTCAAGATTGCGAAACGGATAAGTTCGGCAAGCTTGGCAATGCATATGAACATGCCTGTCTTGTTGCAGTACAATACCAGTGAGGAAGCTTCCAAAAGTGGTTTTGAGAGTGAGGATGATCTTTATCGTGCACTTGATGAAATGGCAACTCTCAAAGGCATCACGATCAGGGGCCTGATGACCATAGGACCGCTGTCCGCAGGTGAGAAGGAGACCCGATCGGCCTTTGCCCTGCTCAAGGAACTGCAGCAGTCGTGTATCGAGCGGTATCCTGGCATCGATTTCTCCACCTTGAGCATGGGCATGAGTGGTGACTTCCCCCTTGCAATACAGGAGGGTGCGACTATGGTACGGGTAGGCACCTCCCTGTTTGGTGCGAGGCAGTACCTATGATGAAGAAAACCCTTGCTCTGATGATGCTCCTGCTGTTTTGTCTCTCGCTTGTACCCCTCTCCAGTGCAAGCCTCCCCCCGTATGAGCCCTACCAGGAAGATGAGTTTCCCCTGTGGAGCTATAAGCTCAGAAGAGCTGAGATACTGTTTTTCGGTTCCTTTGTCCTGACTATGGGAGTAGCGAGCCTGACCTATTCGCTTGCTGTGAATGCAGGATGGGCCCCACCAGCCAAGGATGACCTTACAGCCCTCCTTATCCAGGCGGGCATAGCCGGCGGTCTCTCCTTGGGAATAGCTGTTGCCGATTACATCATCGGTGAAGTGGAGACCAAATGATGGCCATTGCAGAGAGGACCCTAGCAATCAGTGTGGGCAAGCTTGAAGAGAAGATGCGTCTTGATGCCTACCTTGCCCAGCAAGGCTTGAAACGCTCTATCCTGGGTGAAAAGAGGACAACTATCCTACTCAACGGGAAACCGACCAAAAAGGGAAAACCTGTCAGAGAAGGTGATACGATCACAATCACCTATACCGAAGAGCTCTTCGACGGTCTTGTCGGGCAGGACCTACCCCTTGATGTGCTGTATGAGGATGAGGACCTTCTTGTCATTAACAAGGAGCAGGGGATGGTCGTCCATCCGGCCATCGGCAACCATGAGGGGACGGTGGTAAATGCACTCTTGTTCCGCTATGGGGCAGATTTCTGTACGATATTTGCAAGAGAGGGGCTTTCATACAAGGAGCCTGAAAACAGGGAATGTGCTGGAGATAGGGTGGAGATGGTGCAACAATCTGTCGAAACCCCAGAAGAAAGCACGCTGACAGGTATGAGTGAAACTGAAGAGGAGAGTGACTCAGAGGAGATTTCCCTTGATTCTCCCTTGGTCAGACCAGGTATTGTCCATCGCCTCGACAAGGATACCAGCGGCACCCTTGTCATTGCACGCACCCTAGAGAGTTTTTACTCGCTGTCTGCCCAGTTCAAGGCCCATACCACGACCAAGACCTATATAGGCCTGGCAAAGGGGAACTTTTCCAGACTTGAGGGGAGCATCCGGACCAATATCAAGCGAGATACTCGTAACCGCAAACGCTTTGTCACCTGTAGTGGACAGGAGGGAAAAACTGCCCTGACACACTACAGGGTCCTACGACAATTCTCTTCATTTGCCTTGGTTCGCATCAACATTCACACCGGCAGGACCCATCAGATTCGGGTACATCTCTCTTCGCTGGGCCATCCTTTGGTCGGGGATGTCATCTACGGCAAGGAGGATGGCACCACCCTGATGCTGCATGCCTTGGAGCTGGAGGTCGATCATCCCACAACAGGAGAGCGTCGTACCTTCCGCTCTGTGTTGCCACCACGATTCCTGGAGTATGTGGGAGGGGAACGGAAGTAAGGGCCGTTCCTTCCATTTTCTTATATTTCCCTATCTTCTCTTTATCTCATTACTCTTTTCCCAACCCATTGGGTATGATCACTCATCCTCGCGCCAGTTCTGTCGCTCTTTTGCCATGGCACCCAACTCCAGAAGCTGGTGGTTGAACATCCGCTCTATGCGCAGCTTGCTTGCAGTCCCATGCCCTGGAAAGAGCAGGATGTTCTCATCGAGGGTCATCAGGCGCTTCCAGATGGACTGCAAGAGAAGTGCCTGCTCCCGATACCCCTCTGTTGATCCTACCCGTCCGCACATCAGGGTGTCGCCTGTGAACAGTGCGTGGTCAATCTTGAATACCAGGCTGTCCAGGCTGTGCCCGGGGACATGGATGACCTCAACCTCAAGATCGCAGAGGGAGAGAACCTGGTGGTCGCTGATGGATTTGACCGGATATTCGTACGTGGAAAACGCAGATGCATAGATGGTCGGGTTGTATATCTTTACCAAGGTGCCAAGCCCTGCCGTATGTGCCTGGTGGCGATGGGTAAGTAGCACATGCTTGAGCTTGAACTCGTTGGATTCTATCAAATTGATCAGTTCGGTATCTACATGACCCGGGTCTATGAGGATGGCATCGCTGCCTTTCTTTGAGCCGATGAGATAGGTGTTGCAGAATCCCACGACTGAGAAATGCTGGTATATCCTCAATGGTGTGCCTCCGAGTAGTTGGAGTACCGAAAGGATACCCTGCGCTGGTTTGTATGGGCGAAGTCCGCTTTCTTGAGGTTGCTGTCGATGAAGTCGGTGTCACGAAGAAAGCTTGTACCGAAATTGGAGTAGTAGAGGTCACAATCGCCAAAGTTGCACCTCAACGTATCGATGCCTACAAAGTTGGTGTGGGTCATGGAGGAGCCGCTGAAGTCACAGTCGATCATCTTGCTTCCGGAAAAGATGGAGTACCTGCTGGTTATCTCATTGAAGCGGCAGTTCTCGAAGAGACAGAAGTCAAAGAAGCTGGTGATGAAGGTACACCCTGAGAAATCGATGTTCCTGAAGGTGCACCAGGCCATGTTTGAGGAGGTGAACTCCTTCCTGGGGATGACAAGGTCCTCAAACTCCCCTCCAGTCAGGGAGAGGTCGAGCACATCAGCTTCCCCGATCAGAGAGGCTACACACCATGCATGCAGCTGCTCCTTATTCGGGCTGTGCCGAAAGCAGAAGGGGCCCTCCTTGCAGATATAGGTGCTGCACGTGTTCTGTGAACAGGTCTTGAAGTTAAACATAGACTTACAGTATCAAATCTCAGAGAGTTGTCAAGCAGGCCTCTTTGCTTGTACAGTAGAAACATGCAGCAACATACAGGTATTGTCACCAGGGGAATCAACAACATATACACCGTTACAGAGGGGGAAATGAGCTACCTATGCCGTATCAAGGGCAAACAGCTTGCTTCTGTCACCAATGAGTACAATCCCCTGGCTGTTGGCGATCGTGTCTCCTTTGTCATAACAGGGACAAAGGAGGGACTTATCCTCAATCGCCTGGAGCGTACCAACTGCTTTCAGCGTTGGAACGTCAAGGGCAACAGCAACCAGACCGTTGTCGCCAACATGGATATGATAGTCTGCGTCTGCAGTGCGGACTCACCTCCTTTCAGACCCAGGTTCATAGACCGTGTCATCGCCTGCAGCATCGGCGTTGATGTCATGATAGTCATGAACAAGAGTGACATCCTCCTCACCGAGGACGAATTCGAACGCTTCGCCCTCTACAACAAGCTCGGCTACACCATCAGGGGAGTGAGTGCACTCACCGGTGATGGCCTTCCTGAGTTTGTGGACCTGCTGAAAGGCAAGACGGTGGCCTTCATAGGACAGAGTGGGGTAGGCAAGTCCACCCTCATCAACAGGATATTGGATGTGGAACAGAAGATCGGTGAGATATCGGAGAAATATAACCGGGGCCGTCATACCACCAACTACTCGCTGATGATAGAGGGGCCGGACTTTACCCTGGTCGATACCCCGGGAGTGCGGGAAATTTTGGTCCCCCATGGAGATCCCCAGAGGATAGCCCAATCTTTTCCCGAGTTCGTCGAGCCTGCTAAGAGGTGTGCATTCGATCACTGCCTGCACAGCGAGGAGCCCGACTGTGAGGTCAAGCGACTGCTTGAAGAGGGAAAGATCCACCATGACCGCTATGACAGTTACATGAGGATGCTCACCTCCCTGGATGTAAAGGGTCCACAGTGGATGGGAAAAAGTGATCAGAGTCGTGAACGATACAGAAATATGGATAAGCATGAACAAGAAGAGTATTGAGGACCTGGGGTTTCCCCAGGTATTGCAGAAGATTCAAGGCTGTGCCCTCAGCCGTGAGGGATTTCAACGCCTCGCTACCATGGGCTTCCTGACAGACAAGAGAGCTCTCAAAGAGAGGCAGGAGAAGGTAGGCTCCTTCTATCGCCTGCTAGGGCGCCCTGATGCTGGCCACCCTTCATCCTTTGCTGATATTACAGAAGCAATGCACACATTGAAAAATCCCCTGCTGGTCCTTGATGGGCAAGCCCTCATGGGCATCGCCCACTACATAGGAAGTGCAGAGACCCTCTTGGAATATTGCAACCAAAGCCTTGAGAATAGTGGACCGCTGGAGCCTATCAACGGTCTTCTGGGCAAGCAGATAGAATCTTCACTTCTGAACCTGAAAGCGAGCATACATACCATCCTCGATGAAACGGGAGAGGTCAAGGAGAGCCATCCTGCCATACGAGCCTTGCGCAAGAGGGCCGAACAGGCAAAGGGTGAACGATCACGGTTCTGCAACGAGTATATGAAGTCCAAGCGGGATGCAATGCAGAGTGATCAGAGTGCCTACCGTGACGGTAGGGTGGTCATTCCTGTACGCAATGACCGCCGTAGCGAAGTGGAGGGCTTCATCAGCAGTGCCTCCACCTCCGGAAACACCGTCTTCATGGAACCCTACAAGCTCGTTGAGATGAATAACTCTGTGGTTATGGCTGAGAACCAGATACTGGTGGAGATAGCAAAACTGCTCGCCCATCTCGATGGGCAGGCCAGGGGATGCAAGAGCGAACTCATCGCCCTTATGGAGATGGTAGGAGCAACTGATGCCCTCTATGCGGCGGCACGCTACAGCTATGACCAGAATGCAAGCAAAGTTTCCCTGGACAGCGACGTGTGCACGCTGCTCGATGCCCGTCACCCCCTGCTGGGAAAGAAGGCGGTTCCCATTACCGTTGCCCTGGAGGCCAAGGTTCAGGCAGTTGTCATATCAGGGCCCAATGCAGGAGGAAAGACCGTCACGATCAAGACAGTGGGGCTGTTGGCCCTATTGAACCAGTTCTGTGGTTTTATCCCTGCAAAGGATGGCAGCTCCCTCCCCCTTTTTGATGATATCTTCACCGATATAGGGGATGAACAGAGCATTGAGGAGGAACTTTCCACCTTCAGTGGCCATATGAAGCAGATAGGGCATATCCTGAGAAACATGACATCGCGTTCGCTGGTGATCATGGACGAACTGGGTAGTGGCACCGACCCCGTTGAAGGGTCAGCCCTTGCAAGGGCAACCCTGGAGTACTGTATCAGGAAGGCCAAGCTGACGCTGGTTACCAGTCACCATGGGGTGCTCAAGCAGTTCGCCTATGCCAAGGAGAATGTCATAAACGCCTCCATGGAGTTTGACGAGCAGAGCCATCTGCCTACCTTCCGGGTCATCAGCGGCATCCCCGGTGATAGCCATGCCCTTGATACCGCAAAGGCGATGGGCCTTCCCCTCGAGGTATTGGACAAGGCAAAGCAGTATCTGGGCAGTGAAGCTGTCGAGATAGGGGAGATCATCAGAGGTTTGGAAAAGCGCAAGCGCGAAGCTGACCTTCTTGAACAGAATCTGAAGGACCGTCACTACAAGCTGCAGCAGCAGGTAAAGCAGGTCCAGCTCAAGGAGCTGAAGCTGAAGCAGGATGCCCTTATCCTGAAGCAGGAACAATCGAGCGACCTCTACCGCTTCATGCGTGAGAAAAGCAGTGAACTGGAAAATCTTGTTGCCGAGTTACGCAGTGGTGAGATAACCCGCGAAAAGACGAGAAAGGTAAAATCCTTCGTCTCCTCCGTACAAGAGAAGCACGAACAGACAGAAAAACAGATACAAGACCAAAGTGAAGAGCTGGAGCCCAAGAGGGGAAAAACAACGCCCATACAGTTCAAGCCCAATATGGATGTGCTGTGTGGCACGGCCAGGCGAGAAGGGCGCATCATCAGGCGCGCTTCCAAGGGCAAGTGGATAGTGGCTATAGGGACGATGAAGTTTACCCTCCCTGAGAGTGAACTCTCTGTTGCCAGAAAACAGGAGGAGAAAAAGGTCCATGTGCAGTACCACAGCAGTGCCCCACCTCCGAAGATGGTCCTTGATGTGCGGGGAATGAGCCTGGAAGAGGCCCTCTCGGCTCTGGATATCCAGATCGAGAGTGCCCTGGTGCATGGCTTCTCCACCTTTTCCATCATCCACGGCTATGGTGATGGGATTCTCAGCCGTGGTATAGGGCAATACCTGAAACAGAGCGTGAGCATCACTGACTACCGTTTTGCCCTTCCTGAGGATGGGGGTATGGGCAAGACGTATGTGTTCCTCTAGAGCGTGGTGAAGCATAGGGGTTGGTGAAAATAGGGGGCAAGGCTGCGGGCCTTGCTTTTTTTTAGTCCTTGTGATATTTTCTAAATAAGTAATTTACTAGTTTAGTAAAGATGAGTAAGAAGGAATCTATGGCCATTGACAAGAAGAGACTCAAGCAAGAGTACAAACAGAGCAAACCCCCCATGGGATGCTTTGCCATCAGATGTGATCGCACAGCCTCTCTGTACATAGGGTGGGCATCGAACCTGCAGAGTGCCAAAAACTCGCTTCTGTTCAGGCTCTCCATCGGGGCCTTGCTCCACGAACCGGAGCTGCAAGAAGCATATGCACAGTATGGGAGCGAGCATTTCACGTTCACCGTATTGGAGGAGCTTGCCTATGACAAGGATGATGAGAGCAAGACTTACCAGGATGATCTCTCGTTCCTTACCGCACTATACCTGGAGAAATATCCAGAAGCAAAGGAGATACATGTATGGAAATACCCACAACGCTGAAACACAAGCCGGTGATAGTCGTTGAGAACTACGGTGA
>CAZTXW010000055.1:0-14139 GCA_964617345.1 uncultured Sphaerochaeta sp.
TTCGCTTGGTATCACCTATACCCCATATTTGTTTTCCCCGTACATACGGGGGTGTTTCTACTGACCCTTGTTTTTTTATCCCTATGCATTATCATAGAGGGACAGGGACTATCCTTGAAAATGGAGGCTGTATGCTCAGCGCTAAAAATAGTTCACAAGGTTTACGACGCGCAAAGTTTGCGGGCTCATGGTATCCAAAAAATCCAAAGGGTTTGGAAGACCTTCTCGGCCAAGCCTTTTCGCTTGTAAAGGGCCAACCACCCTCGTCCACCTGTGCACTTCTCCCCCATGCGGGGCTTTCCTACTCCGCCTTGGGGATGGCAGATTTCTTCTATGACCTTCCACCACAGGCAGAAAGGCTTGTGTTGCTTGCACCTTCCCACACAACTTCGCTCAATCCTGATCAGCTGGTCGGAGGTGATTTTACCTCCTATGCAACCCCCTTGGGAAATGTGGAAGGCTTCTCCTTGCGCCATGTTCACAAAGGATTCGACCAGGCTATCGAACGCGAGCATGCAGTGGAGATGGTCCTGCCTTTCATCGCCTATCTGAACAAGAAGCGTGAAAAGAAGATTGCCTACAGTCCTGCCCTCATCTCTAAAGTCACCAATGGGTTTGCTCTTGCTGAAATCTGCGACAACTTGGTCGCTGATATTGGCCATGATGAGTTGAAAAGCGGCAGGACGCTGTTGGTTGCCTCCAGCGACTTCACCCACTATGGTAGACGTTTCGGATATGATCCCTACGCTCGTCTGGAAAAAAGTGCCCAACGCGAGAAGGTAAAGGAAGATGACCTGGTCTTGGCTCGCCTGCTCGCAGAGGGCAAGAGTGAAGAGGCACTTGCCTTCTCTCATGATAAAAAACTCACCATCTGCGGTATCGCCCCTTCGGCGATTGTCAGTGAGATAGCAAAACGTTTGCATTTGAAGGGCACTATCGCCTCATACTACAACTCATACGACATCGCACCTTCGAGTGATGATTCGTTTGTCGCCTACTCTACCATCCTTTGGAGGTGAATATGCGTACGAGTGAACAGACTATGTTGCTGGCCCTTGCAAGGGAAGCTATAGAAAGTTCCCTTGGCCTTGTATCTACAGAGGTGTTTGACACTATTGAGAAGAGTACCTCTCCGTTCTATCAAGAGAAGAAGGGATTGTTCGTTACTCTGAAGAAAAGGGAAGGGGAGAACTCCTATGCCCTTCGTGGGTGCATAGGGAATTTGTTTGGACTCTCTCCCGTTGCCGAAAGTGTCGCTTCCCTAGCTCGGGAAGCAGCTTTCCATGACCCTCGATTCTCAGCAGTCCGTCTTGATGAACTACCTCAGCTAGTTATTGAAATCTCCCTGCTGACCAAACCTAAACGAATCCCATCCTATGAGGATATCCGTATCGGCATCGATGGTGTCATCCTGAGTAAGGGGTACAGCCGGGCAGTGTTCCTTCCCCAAGTGGCACCCGAACAGGGATGGGATATCGAAGAGATGCTCGAACACCTCTGCATGAAGGCGGGGCTATCACCATCAGCATGGAAAGACCCTGGCTGCGAGCTGGAAGTCTTCCAGGCTGAGGTATTCTCGGAGGAGGAGCCATGAGTACTGTCTCTCTTGTCTGTGATTTTTGCTGGCATCACTGCAATCTCTCTGAAGGACAGAGCGGGATCTGCAAGGTCCGTAAGAACGTAAAAGGAAAGCTTGTCACCACCACGTATGGGCAGATCGAGGCGATGGCTGTCGATCCCATAGAGAAGAAGCCCCTCTATCATTACTACCCGGGCAGCAGCACCTTCTCCTTTGCCCTGTTTGGCTGTAACCTCTCCTGTCAGTTCTGCCAGAACTACACCCTCAGCCAAGGAGAGCCCACCCTTTCGCTCGCAAGCGATAGGGTGGAGCCCTCCAAGATAATCTCCCAGGCACGATCGAAAGGGTGCCACTCCATTAGCTATACCTACAGTGAACCGTTGGTATGGCAGGACTACATGCTTGATGTCGCCCTCTTGGCAAAGAAAGCCGGCATGCAGAATATCATGGTTACCAATGGCTCCTTCTCCAAGGAGGCCTTGCAACGCCTGCTGCCAGTCATCGATGCCTTCAATGTGGATCTCAAGGGGAATGAGACGTTTTATAGGAATGTCTGTAAGGGAAGTGAGCAGGTGGTCCTCGATGCAATAGGGACCATTGCCAAGGCACCGGTCCATCTGGAGGTGACCACCATGCTCATCGAGTCGATGCACACCAAGGAGGATGTCCAGAGTATGGGCAAGCTCCTGCATGAACGGGGTGTGCAGGTATGGCACCTGAGCAGGTTTTTCCCCCGTTACAAGATGACCTCCCTCGCCCCCACCAGCGAAGCCTATCTGTCGGAGATGGTCGCCCTTGCCAGGCAGTCAGGAATACCTTACGTATACAGCGGTAACAGTGAGGTCGGACGAAATACCTTCTGTCCTTCCTGCCACGCCCTGCTCATCGATGAGCACAATGGCATGGAACCTTCGCTCGATCATGGGATATGTGCACATTGTGGCACGTCCATTTTCGGGGTGTTTTAGTAGATTTTGGCAACCCTGCCAACCTGGCCCGACTCAAGGCGCACCTTGATGCCATGGGGATGGGTTGGTGATTTGGTCAGGATATCCTTGACCACACCTTCAGTCTGTTTTCCACTTCTCTGATCTTCCTTGAGGATGATACCCACCTTCAAGCCTGCTTTGATATCCTTGCGCACATTCCCTTCCATAGAGACCTCTTGGCATGAGTATAGGCTTTTTCCCCCGATAAGGAAACGGTCATGACAAAATGGGGTCATTCTGCTAGACTCTCTCACTTAGGAGTCTTTGTGGTCAAATTAACAGGAATTAGCGTTGCCTACGGGCAACGGGTACTTTTAGATAAAGCAGATATGCTCATTCGCCCCCAGGATAGAATAGGCCTTGTAGGTCCCAACGGAGCTGGAAAGTCGACCTTGCTGAAGGTTATTGCAGGGGAGGAGAAGCCCGATGACGGGTCTGTCATCGTTGAAGGGAACGCAGTCATTGGCTATTTTTCCCAGACAGTGGGTGAGATGAGCGGCTCCTCAGCCCTAGAGGAAGTGCTCAGGGGGGCAGGCTCGGTCTACGATATCGGTGAGGAGCTCACATCCTTGGAGCATAGGATGGCAGACGGTCTCAGCGATGCTGAGATGGATCGCTATGGGGAATTGCAGACCGAGTTCATCGCACGTGACGGATATGACCTTTCCAATAGGGCCGAGCAGGTGCTCACCGGTCTTGGCATAGGACCTGACCGTTTCCATGAACCGGTGGAGAACTTCTCCGGTGGCTGGAAGATGCGCATAGCCTTGGCCCGGATTTTGGTCCTCAACCCCGATGTCCTTCTCATGGACGAACCTACCAACCACCTTGATGTGGAGTCCATAGTCTGGCTGGAGGCCTGGCTGAACAATTTCAAGGGAGACCTGGTCATGACTAGCCATGACAGGGAGTTCATGACAAGGCTGTGCAAGCGTACCATAGAGGTAGCAAACGGTAGTGTGACCACCTATAGTGGTGACTATGACTTTTATCTACGGGAGAGGGAGATACGGCGCGAACAGCTGCTTGCAACCTTCAACCGTCAGCAAGCTCGCTTTGCCAAGGACGAGGAGTTCATAGCCCGCTTTGCTGCCCGTGCTTCCCATGCATCCCTTGTCCAGTCCAGGATAAAGGCACTGGAGAAGATCGATCGCATCACCCTCCCGCCAGAAACGAAGATCATGCAGGTGGAGTTTTCCCCCTGCCCAAGGAGTGGGGACCAGGTTGTGGTGATGAAGGACCTTGCAAAGAGCTGGAAGAAGGCCAATGGAGAGGATCATCCGGTCTTTAGCGGCCTCACAGGATCGGTGATGCGCGGAAACCGCATCGCCCTTACAGGCATTAACGGAGCTGGAAAGTCCACCTTGCTGAAAGTCATAGCAGGCTTGAGCGAACCTACCAGTGGGGAGGTAACCCTAGGAGCCAGCGTAAACCTTGGCTACTTCAGCCAGTACTCATCCGATGTGCTCCATCCTGAGAGGACCATCTTTGAAGAGGTATCTGAGAGGACCCCCCTAGCTTCCATAGGGAGCATAAAGAACCTCTTGGGTTCCTTCCAGTTCTCCGGTTCCGATGCCGACAAGAAGGTCGGGGTACTCAGCGGAGGGGAGAAGAGCCGTGTCATGCTTGCCTGCATGCTGGCCCTTCCGGTAAACTTCCTGATATTGGACGAGCCGACCAACCACCTGGATATCCAAAGCCGTGAGGTGTTGCTTGATGCTTTGACCCGTTTTGAGGGGACCATCATCATCGTCAGTCACGACCGTTACTTCCTTCGCCATCTTGCAAACAGGGTCTTTGAGATCGACCATGGCCAGATGCAGGTCTTTGAAGGGGATTATCACTACTACCTGCAGAAGACAGGGAGGGAAGCATGACAAGAGGGAGAGATTCCATGTACACCGAACGCGAGTACAAAGAAAAAGCGAGAAACTTGAACGAAAGTGGATACAACTGTGCGCAGGCTGTTGCCTGTGCCTTCCTGGACCGGATAGACATGGATGAGAAAACCCTCTTTGCAATCCTTGAGGGATTCGGGGGAGGCATGGGTGGTAGGCTGGCTACCTGTGGCGCTGTGAGCGGAGCAGTGGCAATCGTCTCGCTGCTTTCCAGCAGGGGGGACGTCGCCTCGGGGACCAAGGCTGCAACCTACGCCCTAGTCGAGTCTCTTGTTGCTGAGTTTGGCGTACAGAACAAAAGCCTTGTCTGCAAGGACCTCAGGGGCCTGGAGACAGGAGAGGTCCTTCGAAGCTGTGATCTCTGCATCGAGGATGCGGTACACCTGACCTTTGAGGTATTGGACAAGATAGATACTTAGATTCATTGGAGGAATACTATGGACATTGAAGAGCTGCTTGGCAAAAAAACCTATCCCGGACGGGGTATCATCGTGGGGCTTTCCCCACAAGGGAGGGCAGTCTCTGCATATTTCATAATGGGACGCAGTGCGAATAGCCAGAACCGTGTGCTCTCTCTCGTTGGCGATACCCTCAAGACAGAGGCGTTTGACCCAAAACGGGTCAAGGACCCTTCCCTTATCCATTATACCGCGTTACAGAGCTGTGGTGATTCGCTCATCGTGAGCAATGGCGACCATGGTGATGTTATTCTCTCCTATCTCAAGGAAGGCAAGACGTTTGAGCAGGCCCTGAAAAGTTGCTCCTATGAACCCGATGCGCCTCACTACACCCCGCGCATCAGCGCCCAGGTCCTCTTGAATGAGCCTTTTTCCTATGAACTTTCGATCCTCAAGAAAGGGGATGCGGGGTGCAAGAGGAAATTCTTCAAGTATTCTGATCCCACACGAGGGGGCGGACAACTTATCCACACCTATAAGGATGAGGGCAATCCTCTTCCTTCCTTTACGGGAAGTCCCAGGGACGTTACTATCGATGAGGATATCGAACTATTCTCACAAAGGATATGGAAAGCTCTCGACAAGGATAAGCGTATAGCCCTCTATGTGCGCTATACTGACCTTGCAGGGAAGAAGATAGAAGAGAGACTCTACAACAAGCATACGAGGTAAGCAATGCACGAACTGAAACTCAAGTATGGGTGCAATCCCCATCAGAAGCATGCAAGGATCTTCAAGGATGGGCTCTCTCTTCCCCTCACAGTTCTGAATGGGAGCCCCGGTTACATCAATTTGCTCGATGCCCTCAATGGGTGGCAGCTGGTCTCTGCCTTGCAGAAGAGCTTGGGCATGAGCTGTGCCGCATCCTTCAAGCATGTCAGTCCTGCAGGCGCTGCCGTCGGCCTTCCCCTCAGCTCTGAGGAGAGGCAGATGTACTTTATTGGTGAGGACGAACAGTTGTCCGAACTTGCCACGGCCTATGTTCGTGCCCGAGGATCTGACCGCATGTCCTCTTTTGGGGATTTTGTCAGTCTCAGCTCTGTCTGCGACGAAAGCACCGCAAGGTGCATTGCCCGTGAGGTCTCCGATGGGGTCATAGCCCCTGGCTATACTGAGGAGGCTCTTACCCTGCTCAAGGCTAAACGCAAGGGGACGTACACCATCTTGGAGATTGACGGTGCCTATATCCCTTCTCCCCTTGAGCGGCGTGAGGTGTTCGGCATCACATTCGAGCAGGAGAGAAGCTCCCTGGTCCTGGATGCGTCTGTCCTCAAGCCTATTGTGACCAGCAAGAAAGACCTTCCCGATAGTGCGGTCATAGACCTGCTGGTCGCCCTCACCGCCTTGCAGTATACCCAGTCCAACTCGGTTTGCTATGCAAAGCGTGGCCAGACCATTGGGGTGGGAGCAGGCCAGCAGTCGCGCATCCACTGCACACGCCTTGCAGGGGAAAAGGCAGACTTCTGGCATCTGAGGCAACATGAAAAAGTGCTTGCCTTGCCTTACTTGCCCAAGCTGAGTAGAAACGCCAAGGACAACGCTGTGGAGCAGTATCTGCGTAATGAGCTTGGTACCGACCACGCTTGGCAACGCTTCTTCACAGAACGACCTGAAGCCTTTGGCAAAGAGGAGCAACACACATATATGGAAAGCATCACAGGGGTCAGCCTCGCCAGCGATGCCTTCTTCCCCTTCCGGGACAACATTGATAGGGCAAGACAGAGTGGGGTAACGTATATAGCGCAAAGCGGTGGCTCCCTCCGTGACGATGAGGTCATCGAGGCTTGCAACGAGGGTGGCATCGTGATGGTTGCGAATGGGATCAGGCTCTTTCATCATTGATAGGACCGACAGGATCTGAAACTGACCAAACATGTATGTGCTATACTGGTTTGTAGATATCATGAATAAAGGAAGGAACTATGGAAAAGTTTGTAATATTTGCATTTCAGGGAAATCCGGTCTGCTTTGTGCACGTGCTTCTCAACGCGTTGGATATGCATGCCAAGGGTAAGGATGTGAAGATTGTGCTGGAAGGTGAGGCTGTAACGCTGGTCAAGAAGATGACAGAATCAAAGAACCCCCTTTTCAAGAAGGTGGTCGACCTCTCTCTCATTGACTGTGTCTGCAGGGCTTGTTCGGCAACATTGGGGGTGCTTGACTACAATGAGCAGTCAGGCCTGCCAGTTGGTGGGGACATGAGCAACCACCCCTCCTTCCTGTCCTATACGGAGAAGGGGTATCAGGTGATTACGCTGTAGATATCAGGGTAGGAAATGCAGGACACCTGAGAGGTTCGGCTAAGAATTTCTTTTACCATGATCTGTAATCAGAAAAAGAGCAGAGCCAGCTTTCCCTTATAGAGGGCTGGCTCTGCATTGTGTCTATGCCGTTTTCACGAGAAAGGCATGTATTTCCCTGTTTCTCCTGTCAGTGGGACAGTTTTGCCCGTGATTATCCCTGCATACAAGCCTTATGAGTCAAAATGACTCATAAGGGTAGGTCTGTTGGAAAAGAGTGTCATTCTGGACACTTATCAGACATTCGCATGTCCTTTCGTGTCTTTAAGCTAGGTGATAAGGAAAATAGAGGGATATAGTTATAAAACCTTACCATAAAAACAGTAATGCTCTATACAAACTCCATCTTCCTGGTATGGATATGCTATATGGGAAAAGTTGGCACGCTCTATGCATATATAATGGTACAAGCCAAGAAGGCATACAACACTATATAGCACACATGGAGGTGTCATTATGAAATATTACGTTACCTACAACCGAAACAACCCCGTTGCAAACTATCGCTCCCTCTTCAACGACCTCTGGTCCGATTGGGGAACATCCAATAAGATTCCCCCTGTTGATGTGACCGAGACCGATACAGCCTATGTAATCGAAGCTGAACTTGCCGGGTATACCCACAAGGAAGTGGATGTCAATGTCGACAAGCATGTGCTCAAGATCAGTTCCGCCAAGCAGAGCAACCCCGAAGAGGAGAATGACAAGAAGTCCAAGTCCCTTGTTCGCGAGCGCTACTACCGCGCATTCGAGCGTTCCTTCAGCCTTCCCGAGGATATTGACGAAGGCGCAATCGAAGGAGAGTTCTCCGATGGTGTTCTGACCATAACTCTGCCTAAGAAGCCTGAGGTACAGCCAAAGAGCATTGAAGTGAAGATCAAGAGCAATTGAGGCTTTAATCTCGTAGTGTAGTCGATCCTGGGGTTCTCCAGGTTCGAAGATCAAAATATATACTATCCCTTGCACACAAGAGAGCCTGGAATTTCCAGGCTTTCTTGTGTGCATACGTACAAACGTAAGGGGGAGAGTTTCTTGTCCTGTCAGTCGAGGATGATGATGGCAGCGAACTTCAGAGGAGCGTCCTGCTCGTTGCGGATGGCATGGCTTGCTCCCCCTCCGGTTACCACCAGATCTCCTTTTGTCACTATCTTTTCCCCGTCGGCTTCGGTGACGATGCCCTCTCCTTCGGTAATCCAGTAGTACTCGGTCTCGTTGACATGGTCATGCTCTCCGATGGAGCAACCCTTTTCCAAGGTTATCTCACTGAAAAGGCGGCAGTGCTGTACGCTCCCTTCCTCGGCGAGGGCCTTGAATATGGTGGAACCGGTTCCGCCGCGAAGGTGCTCTTTTACTGTAGTTGGCATATCTGGGTATTTTCTGATCATTGTTTTCCTCCTACTCCAGTTTGCCCTAGAGATACCCCCTTGGACAAGGGCTTTGTGAAGGGATTGCTGTAGCTTGGAAGCCATTCTCATGGCAATGGTACGCAACGTACCAGATAATTTGGACAGAAGTAACAATTCTCGTGACACTACCCATAAGTGAAGGTTTTCAATGTCGGACTTTTCGGCTATGATACGCACTAGATATGCAAAGATTTGACCGAGGAGTTACGCATGAATAAGATTCTTTCAAAGCAGAGGCTCAGCCAGGAGGTATTCAGGATGAGCATTCATGCTCCTGAAATCGCTGAGGCAAGAAGTCCGGGGCAGTTCATCATCCTGCAGATGGGTGGAGACTTTGGCGAGAGAATCCCTCTCACCATCGCCGATGCGAATGTGGAAGAAGGGTCCATTACCCTCATTTTTCAGGCTGTTGGAGAGACTACCCACCACCTTGCAATGCTTGAGGTCGGCGACAAGATAGAGAACTTGCTTGGCCCCTTGGGCAAGCCCACTGATATAAGAAACTATGGCAAAGTCGTCTGTGTGGGGGGAGGCATCGGTGTGGCTCCTCTCTTTCCCATTGTCCAGGGTATGAAACAGGCAGGCAATGAGGTGAAGGTCATCATGGGTGCCCGCAATGAGAGCCTCTTGATCATGGAAGATGAGATGAAGGCTACTGCTGACGAGGTCATCGTCGTAACTGATGACGGCTCCTATGGGCGCAAGGCTCTGGTCACTGAACCCCTGAAGGAGTTGTGTGAGACCTGGAAACCCGATTGTGTCGTCATTATCGGACCCCCGATCATGATGAAGTTTGCTGCCCTCACCACCAAGCCGTTTGGCATCCATACCATTGTCTCCTTGAATACCATCATGATAGACGGGACAGGCATGTGTGGTGGCTGTAGGGTAAATATAGGTGGGGTGACCAAGTTTGCCTGTGTTGACGGACCTGAGTTCGATGGTCACCTGGTAGACTGGGACAACCTGCTGTTGCGTCTTGGAACCTACAAGCCTCAGGAAGAGAAGGCCCATCACCGCTGTCACATTGGATTGGACATCAAAGAAGGAGATGCGTAAGCCATGCATGTTTCACGAGAAGAACTAGATAGGAAGGCTCAGGCCATTTTGCAAGAGTATGAGGGTAAGGATATTTCCCCCAGGCAGAGGGCTCAGATTCCTCTGCAGGAGATGCCTACCCAGGATCCAAGGCTCAGGGTGACAAATATGCAGGAGGTAGCCATCGGGTATACCGAGAACCAGGTCAGGGCAGAGGCCTTGCGCTGCCTGCAGTGCAAGAACAAGCCTTGTATCAAGGGTTGTCCTGTTGGTATCGATATCCCGGCCTTCATTGCAGAGGCGGCCAAGGGCGAGCATGCCAAGGCCCTCTCCATCATCAAGGAGAGCAGCTCCCTTCCTGCCATCTGTGGGCGAGTATGCCCCCAGGAGAGCCAGTGTCAGCTCTATTGTACGGTAGGTAAGGTCCTCAAGGATGTGGAGCAGTCGGTATCAATCGGTAGGATCGAGCGGTATGTCTCGGACTTTGCCCGGGAGAATGATTGCGAGACCATGCCCAAGGTAGCCGCTGAGACTGGCAAGAAGGTGGCTGTCGTAGGATCAGGGCCAGCGAGCATATCAGCTGCCATGGACCTGCGCCGTGAAGGTCATACTGTGGTGATGTTCGAGGCCCTGCATAAGGCCGGCGGTGTATTGGTCTATGGAATTCCCGAGTTCCGTCTTCCCAAGAAGATTGTGGAGCATGAACTGCAGACCCTCAAGGATATGGGAGTTACCATCAGGCGCAACTACCTGGTGGGAAAGACACGGAAGATCAGCGACCTCATGGGCAAGGATGGCTTTGATGCCGTCTTTGTGGGCTCAGGAGCCGGGCTTCCCAGGTTCATGGGAATCGATGGGGAAAACTATGTCGGGGTATTTTCGGCAAATGAATACCTTACTCGCAGCAACCTCATGAAGGCCTATGCTGTCGGAGAGGCCCTTACTCCCCTGTTTGATTCAAGAAAGGTTGCTGTCTTTGGTGGGGGTAACGTCGCCATGGATGCTGCCCGTACTGCCAAGAGACTGGGGTCTGACGAGGTTACTGTTGTCTACCGCCGTACCGAAGTTGAGATGCCTGCCCGTAGGGAAGAGGTTGCCCATGCCAAGGAAGAGGGTGTCAAGTTTCTCTATCTGCATGCTCCTCTGAAGATTACAGCCAACGATATGGGAAGGGTCAATGGGGTTGAGCTTATCAAGTGTGAGCTTGGCGAAGCTGATGCCTCAGGCCGTCGTTCCCCGGTAGAGATCCCTGGAAGCGAAGAGATGTTTGACTATGATACGGTCATCATTGCCATTGGTAATTCCAGCAATCCGCTGATCAAGGCTACCACTGATGAGATCGAGGTAAACCGCTGGGGGAACTTCATCATCAACGAAGAGACCTGTGAGACCACCTTGCAGGGTGTCTATGCAGGTGGTGATATAGTTCTTGGTGCTGCTACTGTTATTTTGGCTATGGGCCAAGGGCGTAAGGCAGCGAAGGCCATGAACGAGTATCTGTTGACCAAATAACAACTTGTTAGGTGGGTATCTCTGGTGTTACCAGAGATACCCTACCTTGAAACTGTTCTTTCCATTGTGTATAGTGATCGTGTGGATATACTCAATGATTGCCGATCGGTAATCTGTCAGCTTCAAGCGACCGACAAGACAAAGGCGCTTCTGGAGGTGATAGATACTTGCTCAATATTTCAGACCCTGCCTGATGTGGAACGCTTCAAGCGAGGCGTGCTTCGTCGTGAACGCATCCAAAGTACAGGAATTGGCCATGGAGTTGCCATAGCCCATGGAAAGATCCAAGGTATTGACGAGGTGCATATCGCCCTTGGAATCAGCGGCGAAGGCATTGAATTTGGATCGGAGGATGGACAGCCTGTCCATCTCCTGTTTGTCATCGCGAGTTCTCCTGGCATCCAGCTGGAGTACCTGCGCTCCCTCAGCGCCATTTTGCGCAGTGTGCGTAGCGAAACCATGCGATCGCGTCTACTCTCCCTCAAGGATCGTCAGGCTGATGATCATTGCCATGAGTTTTTCTCGATGATGGAAAGCCAGGAATTTGTTTGGCTCGGGAAGAATCAGGTCCAATCCTGATCAGGTGTGGTAGATTACTCCTTTACACAATACCTCTCTCACCCTCACATCCCAAACCTCAGTTGGTAGGGAATCCACGAGCTGGTAGCTTCTGCAGATGCCCATTGTTGGTATGGCAGGGAAGGCTCCAAGAAATCTGTCGTAGTAACCCTTGCCTCGTCCCAAACGCTCCCCAAAGGTAGTGTAGGCCATTGCAGGGACAAGTATGAGTGAACGTGTGTCTGGAATAGCAACATCGCCTCCAAGGGGCTCCAGCACTCCAAGCCTGGATGGGCTGACACGTTTGTCCCAGCCTGGGGAAACATGAAGGAACTCCAGCACGTTGTCACCAGTACAACGGGGGAGGGCAAGCCTCTTGTGCTTGAGGGCATCCTCAAGGGCAAGAGAGATGTCGACTTCACTTGCCAGGGGCGAGAAGGCAAAAAGGGTGGTGCATTGTGCATAGGCATCACTTTTCAGCAACGTCTTTACACTCGCTGCGTCCTCCAGGACAAAATGGGAGGGAGGAAACTGTTTGGCCTGTCGTTTGAGTGAGTACCGGAGCTCTTCCTTGGTTTGCATCTTGCCTCCTATGCCATACTAACCGGCAGTGACAAGGGAAATCAAGAACAGGTGGGTGTCAGGGTGAGCGAACAAAAGGGAAAGGTTGAAGGTACGCGGTGATACGTCCCAATGGAGCGAAACCATGGGAAAGAATCCACAAACAAAGAGGTCCATGTGCTGCATCATCACAATGCACCTGGAGAATATGCTGCCTAGAAATATGATGATGCTATGGGAAGCAACAAGAGCAGGAATGCCACAACAAGGGTGACCACTAGTGCGAGATAGAGGTCGCTCTTGGTGTAGGGCAGGGTCCTTCTTTTCCTGCTGGGATTGAACGATCTTGCTTCCAGTGCCCAGGTAAGCTCTTCAGCGCGGTCCAGCAGTAGTGTGAAGATACTTGCTGCTGTGGCTTTGATGTTCCTGATGGGATGACGGTTCTTCTCCATGCGGGCCTTCCTTGCAGTGGTTACTTGCTCGGTGACATCGAAGATGAGCGGGATCATGGAGAGGGTCAGCTCAATGGAGCTTGCCATTGCCCATCCGTCGACGAAGGGCAGCTTGTCCAGAACGCTCCCCAAGGAGCGAGCCAGATCGTCTGGGGCAGTTGAGTCTGAGAGGAGCATGCCGCTGAGAATGATGGCCAAAAACCTGAGGCAGGCAGTGATGGAGGGTAGCAACAATCTGGTTGCAACGTATTCGGTGATGCCTATCAAGAGTGTCATGACCAGGAAGAAGCGAAGCTCCTTTCCATAGCGATGCAGGGGAAGGCGCTGTGTTATTGCTAGCAGAATAAGGGGAATGAGTAGGATAAGGGTCACGGCAAAAGATGCCTTCGCCAGGAAGATGAGCAGTACAAGGATACCCAGGAGTTTGGAAAGGGGGTTGCATCGGTTGAGGAAGGCACCCTGTTCCCTGTAATGGAAGATTAGGGCTTCAGCCATGTCAGCTCCTCTAAGGGGGTGTCAGGCGGAAGATAGACACCATGCTGGGAAAACAGGGAGCGTACGGAGGAAGGCCTTCCTTGTGCAGCTACCTTGCCTTCGCTGAGGATGATGACATCATCAGTGTAGGCAAGGATCTTCTCCACCTCATGGCTGACCAGGATGATGGTATGGCCTTCACTCTTCAGCTGAAGGAGTGTTTTCAATACCTGCACCACAGAAGGGTAGTCAAGGTTGGCAAAGGGCTCGTCCATGATGAGCAGCTTGGGCTGCATGACCAGTACCCCTGCTATGGAGAGCCGTCTCTTTTCCCCTCCGCTGAGCGTTCGTGGGCGTTGCTTGAGTTGTCTGGTGAGGTCAAGCAATTGCACTACCGAGAGAAGGCGCTCCTGCTGGATAGAAAGAGGCAGCTCGAGGTTCTCGAGACCGAAGAGGATGTCCCTCTCAACAGTCTGTCCCACTATTTGGGTCTCAGCATCCTGGAAAACAAGTCCGATGGAGGTGAGCCGCTTCCTGGAAGAGCGAGTCACATCTGTCCCATCCAGGAGAATGGCTCCTGAGGTTGGTTTGAGCAATCCCTTGATGCATTTGAGCAGGAGGCTCTTCCCTGATCCGTTGGGCCCTGTTATGAGGGTGAAGGATCCCTCTGCAATGGAAAAGGAGATGTCAGTGAGGATAGGCTTTGTCTTTTCGAAGCCAAAACTGAGGTTTTCCAGCTGGAGTATGGGGATTTCTTTGCTTTTCATCTATTTTTTGACTCTACCAGAAGGTTCTTCTTTGAGCAAGATTATCGGGTCAAAGAGCGAAAAGCGCAAAAAGGTGTTGACAAGAATTCTGGAATTGGGGTATACAAGAGGAGGTCAAGCCGCTTTAGCTCAGTTGGTAGAGCAAAG
>CAZTXW010000056.1:0-13851 GCA_964617345.1 uncultured Sphaerochaeta sp.
CACTGTAAGCAGAGAAACAGTGCAAAAAAGGGCAAAGGGGAGGTTTCCCTCCCCTCTTCTCATATCTTCAGGTACATCTTTTCCTTGATGGCATCAAGATTAGCATCGCCGATCACATTGGCCCTGCGGGTTCCCTCTACAATAATATCCTTCACTTCATCCATATGGCTCTCATAGTACGCCCTCTTCTCCCTCATCGGATCGAGGAGGTTGTTCAATACCACATTCAGGCGTTTCTTGCATTCAAAGCACCCAAGCTTTGCAGAGGTGCACCCCTCATAGATTTCAGGGGCCTCCTCCGGGTTGAAGATCAGATGATACTTGTAGATGTTGCAGATTTCCGGATGACCGGGAATGTCAGTGGTGACCCTGGCAGGGTCGGTCACTGCCTTGCGCACGAGCTTCCACACCTGCTCAGGAGTATCGGAGAGATAGATTGCATTGCCCATGCTCTTACCCATCTTGGCATTGCCGTCAAGGCCACTGAGCCTGCCGACCTGGCTGAGCTTCACCTGTGGCTGGGTAATGGATGTCCCATAGAGCTTGTTGAACTTGCGCACGATCTTGCGGGAGAGCTCGATGTGAGGCACCTGGTCCTCACCAACGGGCACAAGGTCAGCATTGCAGAACGTGATGTCTGCAGTCTGGCTTACCGGGTAGCCCAAAAATCCATAGGTAATGTCCTCATAGCCATAGTTCTGTGCTTCTGTCTTGATGGTCGGGTTGTGCCTGAGCTGGTTTACCGTCACTATCATAGAGTAGAAAAGGGTCAGTTCAGCGATTGAGCTGACCTGAGACTGCTGGACAATGGTGACCTTGTTGGGGTCAAGCCCGACAGAGAGGTTGTCGATGGTCACATCATAGATACTGCTGTTGATCAGCTTCGGGTTGTTAAAATGGGTGGTGAGAGCCTGGACATCAGCAAGGAGAATGAACTCCTCATAGGTGTCCTGAAGTTCAACACGTGATTTCAAGGAGCCCACATAGTGGCCAAGATGGAGCTTTCCCGTCGTCCTGTCACCTGTCAGTATTCTTTTTTTTGGTTCCACAACCTACTCCTTGTCCTTTTCTTCTGATTCAGCCTCGGATGTGCTCCCCTGTTGGTTGAACACCCTCACCATAGTGTGCTGCATACTGCAGGAAGGGCACATGGCAGGAGGCTGGTGTTTCTCGATCGATTGCACCAGCTCTACATGGGCGTGGCAACTCTGGCATTCATATTCATAACTAGGCATACACTATCTCCTCTTCTATAAGACCCCGGTCAGGCTCTCTTTCAATAGTTGCATCTGAGCGTCACTCATCGGCATCCGCATGATGGTGACAAGATCCTCATCAAGTAAAAACATCAGTTTCAGTTCGGCTATCGTAAAGGGAATCTTATCCTTCTTCAACCTGGCCAGGTACCCGCTACGCACCATCTGTGAGACTGTGCTTGCAAGTTTCGGACTCTCCATCCCAATATACGCATCAATGGAGTAGGAGCCTGCATCCTGATGAATAAGCAAGAGAACCTCCCGAGCCTGCTGGAAGACGGACTGGGGAAGGTTCAACCCCAGGTCAAAGAACGTCTCCGGCTCATAGGCATACAGCGCGATGGATGCATTGGCCATCTGGAGGGCCATCTCATCGGTAATGAGGCGCTGACGGGCCTTGTAGGAGGCATAGGCACGATCATACTCTCCGTTGGTAAACACCAGCTCATCATTTTTCGGAGTGTACAGGCTCAAAGGCCCATCCTTCTGTTGAAACCATGTCAGGCCGTCTGCACTGCTCTTCTGGGAGAGCTCCCTTGCGTACATCATCCCGGTATTGAGCAAGAACCTTGGGTAATCACCCTCAACCACACCATAGGCAGCCAGCTCATCCTGCTTCAAAGGATAGGCTTCATCCTGAGGGGTAAGGGAGAGTGATACCCGTCTGGCTCGACTGGCAAACTCAGTGAGCGAACCAAAGGCGGAAGCAACCAATTCAGGCTCGGCAACAGCATCGACTGTCGCTACGATGACCCCGCTCTGAGCCATCCCCTGGAAATGAAAGTAAGGACGCTCCTTCCTTGCCAAGGAGGCACAGGAAGAGAAAAACAGCACGATACATACCGACAGTACTACAGCCTTACTCTTTTTCATGGGTTCAATCCTTTGCTACCGCTAGCCTCACCATATGGTCTCCACACTCGGTGGCCTCAACATTTTCCAGTGTAGCAAACGTTAGTGAGTTCGACAATGTCTCCTTCGCAATAGTGGTGCCAAAGTTGGCGAATACCTGTTGCACCACCTCATCGCCATCATAGGTGAGACGGATACGGTCTGAGACCTCAAATCCGCTATCCTTACGAAGGTTCTGGACACTGCGCACGATATCACGGGCAATTCCCTCCTGGAGGAGCTCTTCTGTCACCGTGGTATCGAAGCCTACTGTCAGAGACCCTTCGTTGAGTACCTTCACCCCTTCCCTCTCGGTACGCTGGACGATGATCTGCTCAGCTGTGATCTCAATCTCACCTTCACTGTACTGGACGGTGACGCTCTTGCCATCGAGGATGGAGGCAATCTTCGCACCTGAGAAAAGCTCGATCTGGGAAGCTACGCTCTTCATATGCTTTCCAAGGCGGGATCCAAGGACCTTGAAGTTTGCCTTGGCACTGTAGCGTACCAGCTCACTCTCGTCCTCCTGGATAAGCACCTCCTTCACATTCAGCTCTTCTGAGATGATATCTGCCATTGCAGAGAGCACCTCGCGCTCCTCTTCTGTCCTGTCGACAAGGAAGAGGGTCTTCAGCGGCTGGCGGGTCTTGAGGTTGTTCGAAGCTCGCAGGGACCTTCCCATGACAATAGCCTTCTGGGTGAGTGCCATCCTCTTCTCTAGCTCGAGGTCGCGTTGTCCGCTCTGGTACTCGGGATAGAGCTCAAGGTGGATGCTCTGACTCATTCCGTCAGTCCTGAGATTCTGGTAGATGTCCTCAGTCGTATAGGGAATGATCGGGGCAGCAATCTTGATGAAGGTCATCAGCACGCGATACAGCGTATCGTAGGCCTCTTTCTTGTCCCCATCGTTCTCACTTCTCCAGAAGCGGCGACGGCTTCTTCGGATATACCAGTTGTTCAAGTCGTCAATGAAGGGAATGAACAGGGAACAGGCCTTCTGGATATCATAGGCATCAAAGGCGGCTGTGGCCTCTTCGATCAGTTTCTCACTGCTGCTGATGATCCAGACATCCATTGGGTTGGAGAGTTTCTCATACGGTGTTGCACTCGGCTCATACCCATCGATGTTTGCATAGGTCACGAAGAAGGAGTAGGCATTCCACAGGGGGATGATGAGGCTCTTGAGCACATCCTTGACCGAATCCTCACTGAACTTGAGATCCTCTGCCCTGACAACCGCACTGTTCATCAAGGCAAAGCGAAGCGAATCAGCACCATAGGTGTTGACGATCTCCATCGGGTCAGTATAGTTCTTGGCACTCTTGCTCATCTTCTTCCCTTCCTGGGTGAGCACAATGCCATTGGTGATGCAGTTCAGGAAGGCAGGCTTGTCAAACAGGCCGGCTGCAATGACGGTAAGGGTATAGAACCAACCACGGGTCTGGTCCAGGCCTTCACAGATGAAGTCTGCGGGGAAGTGCTGTTCAAAGTACTCCTTGTTCTCAAACGGATAGTGCAGCTGGGCATAGGGCATAGAGCCGGACTCAAACCAGCAGTCCAGGACATCGGTGATACGCCTCATGGTGCCCTTCCCGTCAGGGCTTGGCCAGGTGAGCTCATCAACGAAGTGCTTGTGCAAATCGGGAACGCTCTGTCCGCACTTGGCTTCCAGCTCTTCCCTGCTTCCGATCACCTCAAGGTGGTCACTGCCGTCACACTTCCATACAGGAATGGGGTTACCCCAGAAACGGTTGCGGCTGATGGCCCAGTCACGAGCCCCTTCAAGCCACTTGCCGAAGCGTCCGTTCTTGAGGTGTTCGGGCATCCAGGTTATCTGCTCGTTTGCATTGAGCATCGAGCCCTTTATCTTCTGGATATCTACAAACCAACACTCCATCGCACGATAGATGAGCGGCTTGTGGGTACGATAGCAGAAGGGATAGGGGTGCAGGAAGTTTTCCTGCTTGACTAGGGAGCCGCTCTTCTTCAGAGAGGCGATGATATCCTTGTCAGTATCCTTGACGAACCTTCCCTCATAGTCAAAGACTTCGCTGGTGAACTTCGCCTCGCTGTCGATGGGGCATACCGTAGGGATGCCGGTGCCTTTGAGCACCTGGTAGTCATCCTCACCAAAACCGGGGGCAGTGTGGACGATACCACAACCATCCTCGGTGGTGACATAGTCCCCGAGGACACAGACAAAGGCCCCTACATCCTTCAGATGGGCAAAATAGGGGAACAGGCTCTCATAACGCATTCCTTCGTAGAAGGTTCCCTTCTGCTCGTCCACTATCTCGTAGAGGGATGCATCCGGATAATAGTGATCAAGGCGTGCCTTACCCAGGATATAGTGACAGTTGTCCTTCCTATCGAGGATCTTCACGTAGTCAATCTCAGGGCCGAATGCCAGGGCGAGATTCGATGGCAGGGTCCAGGGTGTGGTGGTCCATGCCAAAAAGTAGGTATCCTTCTCACCATCAACGGCAAAACGGACGGTAATCGCCTGGTCGACCACATCCTGGTATCCACCGAGGTTCACCTCGAAGTTGGACAGGGGACTGCCGAGGGCGGGGCTGTAGGGAAGGATATTGTACCCTTCGTAGATGAAGCCCTTTTCATGCAGGGACTTGAACACCCACCAGATGGACTCCATGTAGTTGGTGTCCATGGTGCGGTACCCATTCTCCCAATCGACCCAACGTCCCATCCTGTTGATGGTATTTTCCCACTCCTTGGTGTAGCGAAGCACGATGGAGCGGCACTGTTCATTGAAATTGGCGACACCATATTCGTGGATGGCAGAAGGTCCGCTGATGCCCAGCGTCTTCTCCATCTCAAACTCGACAGGAAGGCCATGGCAGTCCCACCCGAACCGGCGATGTACACGCTTGCCCTTCATGGTCTGGTAACGGGGAATGGCGTCCTTGATGGTCCCGGGGACCAGGTGCCCAAAATGGGGAAGGCCTGTGGCAAAGGGAGGCCCGTCATAGAAGACGAACTCATCGGTTGCCGGACGCATGCTGATCGATTTTCCAAAAATATCCTCTTGCTGCCAAAAGGAGAGGATACCCTCTTCCATTGCAGGGAAATCAACTCTTGTAGTTACTGGACGAAACATAGACGCTCCTTGTTCCCGGAAGCCTTGGTGAACTTCCGCATTAGTGCCATTCTATTCATATTGGGGTGAAATGACAACCTATGCAAAGCAATAATACCGTTGACCTTCTCTCTTTGTAGGGGTAGTGTTCCAGTATGCAAACTTTCCCTGTTCCATCATCGATACATCGCTTTTCCGCACGCTTCAAGGCAGCGGGTTTCTCCCTCTACATCGTTGGGGGCGCTATCCGTGACTATCTTCTGGGTCTTGAAAATGAGGACTTCGACTTTACCACCGATGCCCAGCCCAATGAGGTAAAGGCCCTCTTCGGCCATGTCATCCCGACAGGGATTGAGCATGGCACTGTCACTGTCATATTTGAGAAGCAGATGTTCGAGGTCACGACCTTCAGAAGCGAGGGGACCTACCATGATGGGAGACACCCGAGCTCGGTGACCTTCATCAGGGGCCTGGAAGAGGACCTCAAGAGGCGGGACTTCACGATCAACGCCTTTGCAGCGGAGTGTGACAGCGGTACCATCTTCGATTTCAATGGTGGCAGGGAGGACCTGCACAAGAGGACCATCCGTGCGATCGGCATACCGCAGAAGCGGTTTGAGGAGGATGCCCTGCGCATCCTGCGCGCCTGCAGGATCGCTTCAAAGCTGAACTTCAGCATTGAGGGGGAAACCCTGCAGGCCATGAAGAGCGAGAAGGACAACCTCAAAAGGGTAAGCAGCGAACGCATCCGTGAGGAGCTATTCAAGCTTGTCGCCTCCGATCATCCCACTGTCGGGCTACAATACATGCACCAGTGCAGTATTCTCTCCACCCTGTTCCCCGCCCTCGCCAAGGGCGATGGTATAGAACAGGGGGGGATGCATCACCAGGATATCCTGCAGCACAACATCACCTCTTGCCAGGCCGCCGCCGACCGGAACTTCCCCCTCCCCGTCCGTCTTGCCGCCCTCTTCCATGATATGGGAAAGAGTGAGGTGATCAAGGAGGGGGAAGGAAAAAATTCCTTCCACTCGCATGAGAGTGTCTCTGCAAGGCAGACCAAGGAGATACTGCACTACCTGAAGGCGAGCAATGAACAGATACGGGTGGTCACCCATCTGGTGAAGGAGCATATGTTCAACTACCAGAGCTCCTGGAGTGACAGCGCAGTGAGAAGGTTCATCAAGCGAGTCGGCCTTGAGGAGATCCCCCTCCTCTTCCAGTTGCGTATAGCTGACCAGATTGCCATCCATGGGAAGCCCAATACGGACCTCATCGATGAGTTGCAAGGACGCATCGATGGCATCCTCGCGGCCCAGGATGCCCTGAGCATCAAGGACCTGGCCATAGACGGCAATGATCTGATGAAGATGGGGATGAAGGGAAAAGAGATCGGGACAACTCTTTCCTATCTGCTGGAGACAGTCCTGGATGACCCGAAGCAGAACAATGCTGAGCAACTGCTCACCATTGCAGGGAACTTTCAGAGGAGCGTCGGAACAACCACGGATTCATAGGCAAGCTTGGCGGCATTCTGCTCAGCATCCTTCTTGCTTCGTCCTTGGGCAGGTCCAAAAACCTGGTTATTCACGTGCACCTCTACAAAAAAAGTAAACTCATGCTCGGGCCCTGTCTTCTTGACCAGGGTATAGACCGGGCACTTTCTCCACCGCTTCTGCATGTACTCCTGCAAGCTGGTCTTGTAGTCACGATGATAGTCATACTTGATCACCGCCTGGATCTGGTCCTTGAGATAGCGCATGACAAACTCTCTGGCTACGGTGAAGCCACTGTCGAGATAGCAGGCGGCAAACAGCGCTTCCATGCAGTCGGCGAGCAGGGTCTTCTTATCCCTGCCTCCACTGTTCTCCTCCCCTTTCCCTATGAGCAGATACTTGTCCACTTCAAGGTTACGGGCGATCATGGCAAGGCTGTCCTCACTGACGACCACGCTCTTGATCTTGGAGAAGTCACCCTCCTGCTTGGCAGGAAGATTCCTCAGAAGCCAATCGGCGACACACATTCCCAGGACACTGTCCCCAAGGAACTCCAGCCTCTCGTTGTTTCCAACCTCCTCAGTCGTCTCATTTGCAAACGAACGATGGGTGAAGGCAAGGTTGAGCAGGTTCAGATTGTCACATTTCATGTGGCTTGCTTCCTTAAAAGCAAGAAGCTCCCGTTCTCTCGAAGGAGAGATTGCGGGAGCTTTTCCAAAGGCAAACGGGTCCATAGAACCTTACCTTAGAGCTGAGTTGAAAGAAAGTCTACTGCATCCTTGACGGTTTCAAACTCGTTAGCCTTCTCATCAGGAATGGAAACGCCCAACTCCTCTTCAATGGCATATACCAATTCATAGGTATCCAAGCTGTCTGCCCCAAGATCCTTCCTGAAGGAAGCATCCATGGAGATCTTTGCAGCATCAATTTCCAGCTTATCAGCGATGAGCGCCTTTACTTTTTCAAAAACTTCTTTATTATCCATTATTTATATCTCCTAAAGATGGGAACTATTTGTCTTGCAGTTCAACTACCTGAACACCACGATAAAAGCCGCACTTGGGACATACACGATGAGGTACTACCATGTTTCCACAGGTACTACAGCGAGAAAGGGTTGGAGAAACAAGACGCATGTTTGCTGCCTTGCGGGAAGCTGAACTAGCTTTTGAAGTCTTATATTTAGGTGTTGCCATGTTGAAAATCCTCTTATCCTACGCAAAATTTTGACACTTAGGGAAGAATAACGAAAAACCCCTATTGCGTCAACAACTAAACCCATATTTGAAGCTTTTGAGCAAACTATCCTAAAGAATTGTTTGACAAAGAACAAATTACCGGAAAATAAAGCGGATGGGTATACCCGCGCCACTCTGAAGGAGAGCCCATCAGATCAACAATTTGATCCTATCACCCATCATCTTCACCACTAGGGCGGGGACCATGGGGGAGATATCCGCTCCATATGCGGCCATCTCCTTGATGGCACTGGCACGAAGCATGAAGTACTTGGGACTGGTGGGCATGAACAACACTTCAAGCTCGCTGTTGAGCTGCTTGTTGGTCATGGCGAGTTCAAACTCATAGCCAAAGTCCACCAGGGCCCGTACGCCCCTGATCATTACCCCTACCCCATGCTCTCTGGCAAACTCCGCCACAAGGCCAGGATAGGTGACAACCTCTATGTTGTCATACTTGCTCAGTATCTTCCTAAGCATGTCCATCCGTTCTTCTGCGGTGAAAAGACAGACTTTGTGCACATTCTCTGCAACCACAACATACAGCTTGTCATAGAGGGCTGCACTTCGCTCGATGATATCGATATGCCCGTTTGTCGGGGGGTCGAAGGAGCCTGGGAGCATCGCTACACTTTTTAAGGCATTCATCTCTTATTCGCCTCCACATATTTTTTCATGGTGTCAAAGCTCTCCGGGGTCTCCCAGACAATCTTTTTGACAAACGTAAAACTATTCTCTGCTTGTGATTCAACAACAGCGAAGGTGCCCCGCCCTATATAACTCACCTTCTGATTCTCAGAGAGACGCTCATCTTGAGCAATCTTAGCCAAGACACAGTCAAAGTGGCAAAATCCTCCGCTAGGATGGGTAAGCGCACTTGCAATGACCTCTATGACTTTTCCACACAGCGGACACTCCAACAAAGGCTCCTCCACCCGTCTTGCCGGCAAGGGAGGAAGACTGCTGCGATAGGGGGTCTTTGTCTGAGAAGGCAACAGGGTATTCTTGGGCTTCTTACCCGCTTCAGGGGCTCCCTTAGCCTTGGAGCCGCGTTTCTTTCGCTTGCGGTCTCTCTTGCGATTACTGCTATCCCGTTTGGGTTGATTGGCAGGTATTTGTTTATTGCTCTCTGATTCCATATGATCCTCTAGACCTACCCTACCGTGTTTTACCCGAAGGGGCAAGATGAGTAAACCTAAAAAAAGACGGCATCAAAGTGATGTCGTCCTTTTGCTATCGCACTGGGTCCGGGAACTAAGCGTTCTTTTTGCGAATAAGTTCCTTGACCTTTGCCTTCTTGCCCACCTTGTCGCGCAGGTAGTACAACTTGGCTCTTCTTACACGGCCTCGTCTCATCACCTCAACACGCTCGACACGTGGTGAATGCAGGGGGAAAATCCTTTCGACGCCAACACCATAAGAGATCTTTCTTACAGTAAACGTGCGGCGGATACCACCATTATTCTTGGAAAGTACGATTCCTTCAAAGATCTGAACTCGTTCGTTCGTACCTTCTACAATCTTGAAATATACCTTAACGGTATCACCAACACTGAAGTTTTCAGCGTTTTCCTTCATCTGTTCTGACTCAATAGCCTTAATTACATCCATTGTCTACGGTCCCCTTCGCCCTATGTTCTTTCAATTCTAATAACATCTTCCTAGAGTTCACATCCAAGGATGCCGTCTCCAAAAGATCCGGTCGGTTCAACAAAGTCTTCTCCAACCGCTTCTTCAGTCGCCATTGACCAATATTGGCATGATGTCCGCTCAATAATACAGCAGGGACACTTTTTGAGCAATAGGTCTCAGGCCTAGTGTAATGGGGATATTCAAGCAATCCGTCAGTAAAACTCTCTTCGGTAAGTGAGTCGGCCCTGATGACCCCTTCAATGAGCCGGTATACGGCATCAACAATCACCAGTGTGGAAACCTCCCCACTGCTGATCACATAATCTCCAATACTAATCTCGTCATCAACATATAGGTCTATCACCCGTTGGTCAATACCTTCGTAATGACCACAGATGAAGACCAACTCATCTTCCAAGCTCAGGTTTTCAGCATACGCCTGGGTGAACTTCTTCCCGGAAGGCGAGGGATACACCACTCGCTTACCCTCAGCTCCTATCGAAGAGAGGGCATCACACAGGGGACCACACTGGATAACCATCCCAGCCCCACCGCCAAAAGGAGCATCATCACAGCTACGATGACGATCCTTGGCAAAGGTACGGAAGTCGATAATGTTGTACTGCACCAAGTTGCTTTCTACAGCACGCTTCATGATTGAATTCTTGAAAAACCCCTCCACCATCTCGGGAAAGAGGGTGAGGATATGTATCTTCACGCCAAGATCCACGGGGCAATCAGTTCAATGGTGCGACTCTCCAAATCAACGGAACCGATAAAGTGCTCCAAATAGGGAACCATATATCGTTTGCCGTCAGTGGCAAGTACTTCCAGCAGCACCGCCTGTGCCCCATCCAGAGCCTTCTCTACTGTTGCCAACGACTCACCTTCATGCACCAGGGTACATCCGATGAGATCGGTAACATAGTATTGGCCCTTCTTCAGGGGAGCAGCCTTGCTTCGTTCAACCATCAGGCGACAACCTGCAAGCGCCCTTGCATCCTCAGGATTGTCATACCCTGCGAACTTCATAAGAGCTTGCGAGCCTTGCATCCTGAATTTCTCAATAGCAACGGTAAGCTCTGTACCATCCTTAAAACGTAAGACGACCTCCTTGAGTTTCTTCAAGTTGGAGCAGTCTTCATTATTGGGGAGGATTTTTACTTCGCCGTGGATACCAAAGGTACTTTGCACGGTTGCAGTATAGAGCATATCTTCCATAATCAATCCAAGATTTCCAGCACGGCACGTTTGCCACTTTTGGTGGCGGAGGCACTCAGGATGGTCCTGATGGCCTTTGCAATGCGCCCTTGCTTGCCAATTACCTTGCCGACATCTTCACTGGCTACCTTCAGCTCAAGGATTGTGGACTTTTCGCCCTCAACCACATTGATGCTGACTGCATCAGGAACATCAACAAGAGATTTCACAATGTATTCTACAAGATCCTTTTCCACAACGTTCTCCTGGAACTTATTCCTGGACAGTTCTGGTAATGGTTATGCCATTGCGATTAAGCAACTGTCTGACGGTATCGCTTGGCTGTGCCCCTTTGGCAATCCAACTGTTGATCTTCTCCACATCGAGAACCACCTGGTCTTCCTTGTTGGAAAGCGGGTGATACTGTCCGACCTCATCAAGGGTCCGGCTTGTTGGTGTAGCTCTGGAATCCATTACGACGATTCTATAATCAGGTCTTTTCTTGGATCCAAACCGCTTCAGTCTCATGCTTGTACTCACTTCAATTCCTCCTACGAATTCAACTCTACATACCCATCTGTTTAAGCATTGCAGCTTGGTATTTTTTATTTTTTGCTAACTTTCTCATAGTAAGTCGCATTTTTTCAAACTTTTTGATCATCCTGTTCACATCAGAGAGTGAAGTTCCGCTACCTAAAGCGATTCTCTTTCTCCGAGTAGGGCCCATTATACGGTAATTAGCACGTTCCGCATAGGTCATGGAGTAGATGATCGCCTTTTCTCGGATAATTTCTTGCTTGTCGAAATCATCCTCACTTACCTGCCCTTTCGCTCCAGGAATCATATCAAGGATTTGTTCCATCGAACCCATCTTGTCCATACGGTTGAGCTGGTCCAGATAGTCCTGCAAGTCGAAGGTGTTTTTGGACATCTTCTCCTGCATCTTCAGAGCATCAGATTCGCTGATGGTCTCCTGTGCCTTCTCTACAAGGGAGACGACATCGCCCATACCAAGGATGCGGCTCGCGATGCGATCGGGGTAGAACGGCTCAAGATCTTCAATCTTTTCACCTACACCGATGAACTTTATCGGCTTGCCTACAACAGAGCGCAAGGAGAGGGCCGCTCCTCCACGGGTATCACTGTCGAACTTTGACAGGATGACACCGCTTATGCCTACCTTCTGCTCAAATTCCTGGGCAATGGTGACCGCATTCTGACCGGTCATGGAATCAGCGACAAAGAGGGTCTCATCGGGCTGGAGGACATCCTTGATGCGCATGATCTCAGCCATGAGAATCTCATCAAGATGCATACGTCCACTGGTATCGACGATAAGCACATCGCGCTGCTCTTTCTTGGCAAGCTTCAAGGCAGCAGAAGCAACCTTTACAGGATTCTTCTCCCCTTCAATGGTGAAGACAGGGACTCCTACCGATTCGCCAAGCACCTGAAGCTGTGTGATGGCAGCAGGACGCACAAGGTCTGCTGCTACCAGCATCGGCCTGCGCCCCTCTTTCTTCAGCCTCTGGGCAAGTTTTGCGGAAGTTGTCGTCTTACCGGAACCCTGCAAGCCCATCATCAGGATGACTGTGGTGGTGTCAGGCCCCTTGAGCAGGAGCTTCTGGTTTTCTTCATCCCCGAGCAAGGCTACCATGCGGTCGTAGACAACCTTCACAAACTGCTGACCAGGGTCGATGGACTTGAGGACCTTCTCCCCCATCGCCTCTTCCATGGTACCGTTTATGAATCGTCTGACAACACGCAGGTTGACGTCAGCATCAAGCAGGGCGACCTTGATCTCCTCAACGGCGTCCTGAATATTCCTTTCTGTCAGTCTGGACTTTCCAGCCAGCGAACGCATGATGCCGGAAAACTTGTCACTTATTGAATCAAACACTATTTTTCTCTATTATAAGGGTCATACAAGTTACATCTTATACCGCAAGGGGGGACGTGGTGTCAAGGCTTCGTTTGGGCTTCTCCTGTCTCATCGAAGATGACAGGCTTTGCCTCATCGTTGAGAATGACAGCCTCCCCTTCCACCTTGTCTATGCGGTAGCTAACCATTGTTGAGACTCCAGCTTCCATCTGTGTTACACCCAACAAGGTATCGCTGCCCATAACAGTATGTTTGTTATGGGTAATGATGATGAATTGGCTTTTCTTGGCAAATTCCTGCAGCACTGAGAGGAAAAATCCGATATTCCGATCGTCCAGGGCTGCATCTATCTCGTCCAGGACACAAAAAGGTGAGGGCTTCACATGATAGGTAGCAAACAGCAGGGCAACAGCGGTCATGGACCGCTCCCCTCCTGAAAGCAGGGCGAGGTGGGTCAGTTTCTTGCCCGGAGGCTGGGCAAGGATGTCTATGCCACTTTCCAGCACGTTTTCAGGGTCCACAAGCTTGAGTTCAGCCCTACCCCCTCCAAACAACCGTCGGAACATATCTTGGAAATTGACCGATATCTGCTTGTAGGTTTCCAAAAAGAGTTCCTCGCTTCGTGTCTTGATCTCCAGGACCACAGCACCAAGGTCATCCTTGGCCTTGGTGAGGTCATCCATCTGCTTGGTAAGGAAATCGTACTGTTCCTTCACCTCGCCAAACTCCTCCTCGGCCATCTGGTTGATGTATCCCATTGAGGCTATTTTCTTCTTGACCTCGTCAAGGTTTGCTTTCAGGACAGGAATATCAACGATATCCTCAGTGAGTCGACTTTCATACTCCTTCAGGCTTTTGCCATAGTTCTCAAAGAAATTCGTATAGATGCCGGCGATACTGATACTCAGCTGTTCTATCTGGTAGCCAAGCTTTTCCGTGTCGCTTTTTATTGTCTGTAGCCTCTCGTAGGAGAGGTCCTTCTTCTCCTGTTTTGCCCGGATGGAAGAACCCAGATCCTCTATCTCTACGATCAGGTCCTTCAACTGCTCATGCATCGAAGCGATGGTCGCCTTCATATCCGTCACTTCGGCTTCTACAGACCGTATATCTTCCTGCGTTTCATAGATTCGCTCTTGTGCAGTCTCGCTCATGTTGACAG
>CAZTXW010000057.1:0-13451 GCA_964617345.1 uncultured Sphaerochaeta sp.
AATATTGTACGTAACGAACTTCATCCAGTTCATGCATTCCTTCAACTTTGGCTTCACCTTGTTTGTGCATCTGTTCTTCTTCAGCTACTTTTTTCTCTGCATCATGCTTAGTCTCTTTTGTATCCATGGATAGTCCTCCTACGTATTGATTTTTCTTGTACCTATATAAATAATACAAACGAATGCACCTAAAGGCAATGTATAAAATCTTCTCTAGGTGTGAATTATGCAAAGCTCTGGTAAAGATTCCATTTCTTGTACCACCACCTCATATAGTGGTGGGATCGGCTAAGGATATCACCAAGTCTATTCTGATGGAATGCAATAAACCCCCATAGTTCCCTTGGACCCGAAGAATCTGTCGATCCTCCCTATTTCTCATGTTTCCCTATAGTGCTCTTCCTGTGCTACACTAATAGCCAAGAGGGTGTGATGGATAATCTGGTGAGTGTTCTTCTTGTCGTGTTTGTTGGTTCCTTTCTTCAGGCCAATATAGGCTTCGGTTTTCCCATCATTGCCATGATACTCTTTCCCAGGATATTTGCCTTCTCGACAGCGGTGACCCTGACGCAAATCATAGCTATGGCAAGTACCGGATATCTCATGTTCCGGTATTGGAACAAGATCCAATGGAAAACACTCCTCCCTCTTGTATGCACCTCCCTCTTCATAGCGGCTTTTGTCACCGTATTCAGCCTCTCGGTGGAAGGGGGGAAGCTTATCATCATCCTTGGCATCGCCTTGGTTGCCATCTCCCTCTATTTTGTTGCATTCTCCCAAACCATACAGATCCAGGGGCGAGTCCGCAATGGCCTGCTGATGGGAACCATTGCAGGTTTTGGCAACGGTTTCTTTGGCATTGGGGGACCTCCGGTCGCCCTGTACCTGCTTCCTGCAGTTCCAGGCAAACTGGAATACCTTGCCACCATCCAGGCCTATTTTTTCTTCTGTAACTTGGAGTCCATCTTCATCAGGACAATACACGGAGCATTGGTCGTGGAACAGTTGCCCCTCATACCCCTAGGATGGATAACCATTGGTTTGGGTACCTATATGGGGCTGAAACTCTTCAATAGGATACCAGCTGCAATGCTCAAACGCATTGTTTACCTGTTTGTAGGATTTTCCGGGCTCTGGATAATCATAGAGGCATTGCTGGCTTAGCCCTGTTGCTTTCTATGGTTCTTGTGTCTCTTCTGTGAATTTCAAGAGGGGGGCCCCTGCCGTTGCGAGGATCAGGGCATGGATGGCTGCAATGGGGATGAAAGGTATCATGGCAAAGGTGAGAAGCAGCTCATACCCCAAGGAGCTACGCTCATCGACCTTTCGATGTTGTATCCTATCCTTCAATAGTCCGATGACAACACCCCAGATATTTCCTACCATCATGATACGGATGGTCCCTAGGATCCCTTTTGCGGTATCTTCCCCATATACATGCACTATCTCATCCCAAGATGCCTGTGAAGGCTTGCCCTTCATCTCCGCATAGTGCTGTCCGAATAGGACTGCCTTCAGTTGCCCTTGCGGGATGTTCCCAAGCTCTCCATCAAGCAATTCCTCTATCTGGCTCTCCTCCATTCCCATCTCCAAGGCCATCTTGGTATGGGCATAGGAACAGAGTGGGCACCCGTTCACCTGGGTGACTCCCAACATGATCCGTTCCATGAAATGTTTATCCAACAGTTCGTGTCTGCGAGCCTTGCTGACATATCGGACCGTCCTCATGAGCAGGACCAAATGCATGTACTCTTCCCCAACTGTAAACAACCGGCTTGTATTCATATCGTTTCCCCTTATTCCCATAGTCATCCAAAACCATTCATCTTGCAAGGACCTTTTCTCAAGCCTATACAGTCATGGATTGGTTGTATGGCAGTGATCATGATGGATGAAGTATATACAATGTCTTAGATTTGTAGTAATTGGGTATTTAATATGTATGCAAGAATAAAAACAAGAATTTTAGAATATTAATTTTCAAGAAGGTAGTATCTTCTTCAATTCATTGCCTTAGAATTGATAATATAAGAATTTATTAGATAATATACCGGAAATTTTGAAATACCTGTTAACTAACTCTTAATTTATCGATATATTGTTACCTATAGAGTCAAGCAGGCAGGTATCACATCTTGTCAGCCTCTACGAAACGACCATAAGACCCATAAGGGTTAGAAACGAGGAGATACATATGAGTGTCATGAGTTTTTCAGTTCCAAGGACTATATACTATGGTGAAGGTGCCTTGGAGAAGCTTTCCCTGCTGAAGGGCAAGAAGGCAGCATTGGTTACCGGTGGAAGCTCCATGAAGAGATTTGGGTTTCTCGACCAGGCTGAGGCCTTGCTGAAGAAGGCAGGCATCGAGTCCATCCTTATCGACGGTGTCGAACCAAATCCCTCGGTGGAGACTGTCATGCGCGGAGCAAAAGAGATGCTCGCCTTTGAGCCAGACTGGATCGTAGCCATCGGTGGGGGGTCAGCCCTCGATGCTGCTAAGGTCATGTGGTGCTTCTACGAACACCCTGAGATCAGCTTTGAATCCATCATTGAACCCGGTTCCATGCCTCCCTTGCGGAACAAGGCCCGTTTTATTGCAATCCCTTCCACAAGTGGAACTGCAAGTGAGATCACCGCTTTTTCAGTCATCACCGATACCAAGTCCCATATCAAGTACCCCATAGTTGCAGCTGACATGGTACCCGATATAGCTATTCTCGATCCCAGCATCCCCATGACCATGCCTCCTCATATCACCGCTAACACGGGAATGGACGTCATGGCTCATGCAGTGGAGGCTGTTGCCTCGATCGCAGCCACCTCCTTTACCGACCCATATGCCATAGAGGCCATCAGGCTGGTATTGGAGAACCTCCCCACCGCATACAAGGAACCCAAGAATCTTGTGGCACGTGAGAAGATGCACGAAGCCTCAGCCCTTGCAGGCATGGCCTTCACCAACGCTTCGCTTGGCCTTGTCCACTCGATGGCCCATAAGATCGGTGGTGAGTTTGGAGTTACCCATGGTCTTTCCAACGCCATCCTGCTGCCATACATCATTGCATACAACCGCAAGAGCTCCAACAAGTATGCGTATGCTGAGAAGATGTTGGGCATCGAGAACATCTCAGATGAGATCCAGCGCCTGAACAAGGAGATGGATATCCCCCTTACCTTCAAGGATTGCACCGAGGTTGACTTCTCAGAGGAGAAGTTCCTCTCTGTCCTGGAACGTATGAGTGCACACGCCTTTGAGGATCCCTGCACGCTGACCAACCCAGGTAAGCCGACTGTCGCAGATGTCAAGATGATTTTTGAGGCAGCATACTATGGGAAAGCCATAGAGTAACAGGATTGCTGTCACGAAGAACTCAGAGGCCGAAAACAAGGGATTGTTTTCGGCCTTTTCGGGTTGCTGACCAGCTTCCCCTGTATGCACCATGAGGGAAAAGTCGAAAAGAGCAAGAGCAAAGGCAAGAAAAGAAAAAACAATGGGCTACAGGCTTGGAAAAAGATACCTTGATTTTGTTTACCGTATTGACAGTGGTCTCTCTCTGTTTGTAATATATAGATAACTATCAATATGAGAGGCTACCATGGATCTAGACCATTTCGTACAGATATCGAAGGCGCTTGGCGATCGTAACCGCCTGGAGATAATCCTGTTGCTCACCAAGGGCGAGGCATGTGCCTGTGAACTGCTCAAGCGGTTCTCCATTACACAACCGACGCTTTCACACCATATGAGGATACTCTCTGAGGCTTCCCTTGTTCAGGTTCGCAAGGACGGCAAATGGTCCTACTACTCCATAAACTGCCCTGTGTGGCAGGATTTTCGCTCATATGTAGATGAGATTTCCTGCAGTACTGAAAAGGGGGTATGCACATGTCGGTAGCCTGGGATTTTTTCCAGAACCAGATGCTCTCCATGCACTGGCTGAACTCACTGGTTGGCAGCATGCTCACCTCCTTTGGAATGGATATAGAAAAGAGGGTAGGGGCGAGTGTGCAGTTCTTCATTTACGATGTCATCAAGATATTCGTCTTGCTCTCCTTCCTTATCTTCATCATCTCCTACATCCAGAGCTTTTTCCCTCCAGAGAGGACACGCAGGATACTGGGGCGCTACAAGGGCATCAAGGCGAATATCCTTTCAGCCCTGCTGGGTACGGTCACCCCCTTCTGCTCGTGTTCCTCCATCCCCCTGTTCATAGGCTTCACCACCGCCGGCCTCCCCTTGGGTGTCTCCTTCTCCTTCCTGATCTCCTCCCCTTTGGTGGACATGGGCTCCCTGGTGCTGCTGACCAGCATCTTCGGCCCCAAGATAGCCATTGCCTATGTATTGGTCGGTCTTGTCCTTGCTGTGATTGGAGGTTCCCTCATAGAACACCTGCATATGGAGGCTCATGTGGAGCCTTTCATCATGAGTATCCAGAGCGTCGAGGGAGAGGATGAGGTCCTCAGTACACAAGACCGCCTCCTGTATGCCTGGACACAGGTACAGTCGACTGTGAAGAAGGTGTTCTGGTACGTCATCATAGGGGTGGGGATAGGGGCTGCCATCCACAACTGGATACCAGCATCTGCAATCCTCATGGTGCTGGGTGAGCACAACCCCTTGTCAGTACTGATAGCCACCTTTGTCGGGATCCCGATGTATGCTGATATCTTCGGCACCATCCCCATAGCCGAGGCCCTCTGGGCGAAGGGAGTGGGAGTGGGGACGATCCTCTCCTTCATGATGGGGGTCACAGCTCTTTCGCTGCCCTCCCTGGTCATGTTGCGCAAGGCGATAAAGCCGCGTCTGCTTGGCCTGTTCTTTCTGATAGTCACGGTGGGGATCATCCTCATCGGGTATATGTTCAACGCATTCGGACATCTGTTTGTCTGAGATAACCAGGAGGTTTTGATATGGCAATTTTTGGATTTGGTAAACATAAGAAGACTCAACAGAAACAAGAGCCCTCTGTCTCATCACCTGTCAAGGTGTTGGGTTCGGGATGTGCAAGTTGCAACCAGCTTGAGGAGCATACGAGGGAAGCCCTAGCTGCTTTGGGCATGGACACCTCGATCGAGCATGTCACAGATTTTGTTGCGATTGCAGGGTATGGTGTCATGACCACACCTGCCCTTGTTGTCGATGGCAAGGTGCTCTCTTCCGGAAAGGTCCTTTCCAAGGATGACGTGCTTGTACTTTTGAAGCAGGCAAGGGGGAATGCATGATGGGCAGCAAACCAAGGGTCGCCTTCATCTGCGTCCACAACTCCTGCAGGAGCCAGATAGCAGAAGCTCTGGGCAGGAAGTATCACTTTGGGACCTTTAGCAGCTACTCAGCAGGAACAGCGGTTAAGTCATCCATAAACGGTGATGCCTTGCGCTTGGTCAGTGCTCTCCATGGTATCGATATGGCTGCCCTTCAGAGACCGAAACTCCTTGAGGATATTCCCCCAGTCGATGTCATCATCACCATGGGATGTGGGGTAGAGTGCCCTTTCCTCCCATGCAAGCATCGGGAGGACTGGGCCCTTGATGACCCTACAGGCAAAGATGATGCTGCATTCCTAGCGATTATCACCAGCATCGAACAGAAGCTTGCATCCCTCTCGGATAGGATCAGGGGCGGTCTTCTGGAATAGGAGACTCAGTGGCTTTCGTATCTTTTTCGCTAGTGGACATTTATTGTAAATAGTTGTATGACATGGGGTAGGGCTTACAATTCTGGTTTGCCCTCTGTATCACATGTCCAGGAGTTATCTCATGTCATCGATTGCTAAGATTTTGCGTGTAAAGAAGGAAAATGTTCCTTTGATGTACACAGTGTACTTCGCCTTTTTCGTCAGTGGAATGATGAACACCCTCATAGGGACAATCCTTCCCTTCATGAAAGCCGAGTACAATATGAGCTATGTGCTCAGCGGAGCTGTCATTTCCGCACACCAGATAGGAAACTTCTTTGCCCTGCTCATCAGTGGGTTTCTTCCCTACCTGATAGGACGTAAGAGAAGTACCCTCACCCTATCGCTCGGATTCGTCATAGGGTTCTCCCTGATGACCCTTACCGGAAATCCCCTGTTTCTCCTGCTGGCCTTTCTCCTAACTGGCATAGGAAGGGGGACCATGAGCAACATCACCAACGTGGTGATGAGCGATATTGCAGAGAACAAGACAGCATCGCTGAACCTCTTGCACGCTTCGTTTGCAATCGGTGCCTTCCTGGCTCCATTCCTTGCAATACTTACCACGACAGTCTTTGGGGTGCACTGGAGGATCAGCCTGTGGACGGTGGTGGTCCTGGAAATCCTGGTGATGCTTTTCTTCAGCCGTTCCTCCCTCTCGGGGAAGAGCATCGAAAAGAAGAAGGATGAGGCAACCTATTTCTACAAGAGCCGGACCTATTGGCTCAATACGGCCATCCTGTTCTTCTACCTCTGTAATGAGGCTTCCATCATGGGATGGTTGGTCACCTACTTTACCGATTCCGGTATCCTCAGCCCATCGCTTGCACAGACAACCAGTTCGGCCTTGTGGATATTCATCCTGATAGGAAGGCTGCTTTGTGCTTTTCTCTCAACCAAGCTGAACAAGAACTTCCTGTTGGTGCTCCTGGGATTTTTCCAGATCGTGTTTTTCCTTCTCATGGTCAGCTCAAAGAACTATGCGTTCATCTACATGAGTGTCTTTGGGTTTGGACTTGCCATGAGCGGCACCTACCCGACAGTGCTTGCAACCATGAATCCCAAGTACAATGCATCGACAATTGCAGTGGGGACTACGATTGCGACAGCTACGATCGGTGCGATAAGCATGCCGATCATAGTCGGTGCGGTTGCCCAGCAGATTGGTATAGCCGGTGGGCTTGCCACTATCAGCATTGCATTGCTATGCATGTTCTCCCTGATCCTAGTCAAATTCTTCAGTGGAAAAAAAACGGTGAAGAATGTCTAGGAGTATTAAGTACCATACCCATTTCATGATACACTGTCGCCGAAGGAATTATTGATGATTAAACAAAATAAGCATATTAGGAACATAGCCATCATCGCTCACGTCGACCATGGCAAAACTACCTTGGTAGATGCCTTGTTCAAGCAGAGTGGTCTGGTTTCCCGTGACAACCAGGATAGAATTATGGATAGCGGGACCATCGAACGGGAGCGTGGAATTACCATCAGTGCAAAAAACTGCGCCATCAGATGGAGAGGGGTGAAGGTGAACATCATCGATACCCCAGGACACGCTGACTTCGGTGGCGAGGTTGAACGGGGACTATCCATGGTCGATGGCGTTGTCCTGCTTGTTGATGCTGCTGAAGGTCCCCTTCCCCAGACACGATTTGTGCTTGAGAAGGCATTGAGGCTGAACCGTACTCCCATCATTGTCATCAATAAGGTTGACCGCCAGGATGCCCGCAGCGAGGAGGTCCTCAACGAAGTGTATGACCTCTTGCTGGAACTCAGCGATGACGAGGCCATGCTGGAAGTCCCCGTGTTCTACGCCATAGGAAAGAATGGGCAGTGTGGATTGAACCCCACCGACCTTGATGACAACATGCATCAGCTGATGGATTGCCTTATCGACTATATCCCTGCCCCTACCTACGATGATGAGGAGCCTTTCCAGATGTTGGTCAGTGACCTCTCCTACAGTGACTTCCTTGGCCGTCTTGCCATTGGTAAGATCATCAACGGTAAGGCGAACATGTATGACTCCCTTGTCTGTGTCAAGGAAGGAGGGGTATTGCGCCCCTTGAGGATTACCAAGCTTCAGGCGTACGACGGCCCTACCTTCCATGATGCAACCAATGTAGCAAGTGGGGATATCATCGTCCTTGCAGGAGTCGAGGATGTCTCCATCGGGGATACGATCTGCACCAATGCCTATCCTAAGGCACTGCCTAGGATCAGCATAGACGAGCCCACCGTATCCATGGTCTTTTCCAAGAATATCAGTCCCCTCTCCGGTAAGGAAGGAAAGATAATCGCTTCTGCAAAGATCTGGGAGAGGTTGCAGAAGGAAGTTTTGCGCAACGTCTCCATCAAGGTTGAGAAAAACCTGGATGATACCTTTACCGTAAAGGGAAGAGGGGAGTTCCAGATGGCAATCATCGTGGAACAGATGCGCCGTGAGGGCTTTGAGCTCTGTGTCGGAAGACCCCGTACGATCTTCAAGGAGGATGAGCAGGGTAGGAAGACCGAACCTATAGAATATCTGACGGTGGACTGCCCTGAGGAGAGCAGTGGCCAGGTGATGGACAAGCTTGCAAAACGCAAGGCAAAGATGAGCGACATTACCTATACTGAAGGCGGAAGGGTCAAGATGAAGTTCGAGATCCCAGCACGTGGACTCATCGGCTACCATGACGAGTTCATGACCGATACCAGGGGTATGGGCATAATGAACAGCTTTATGAAGGGGTACGAACCCTACAAGGGAGACTTCCCGGACCGCTTCAGCGGCTCTATGGTCAGTGACCGTACCGGTGTAGCTGTGGCATATGCCCTGTGGCAGCTTGAGGACAGGGGCAGATGGTTTATCGTTCCCGGTGATTCCGTGTATGAAGGGGAGATAGTGGGGGAGAGGAATCGTGATATGGATATCACGCTCAATCCTACCAGGACCAAGAAGCTTACCAACATGCGTGCATCAGGCCATGATGATGCAGTGACGCTCACTCCCATTTCCAAGCTCTCGCTTGAACAGGCCATCCAGTTCATCAAGGATGATGAGCTGGTGGAAGTCACCCCCCTTTCCATACGAATGTGCAAGAAGATCCTTTCTACACAGAACAGGAAGGTGTTTGAGAGTAGGGGCGAGATCCCAGCCTATCTGCTGTAGGAGTCGGTTGTTTCCCGGAGGGGGGAAAGATTGCAACTCGGCAATGTCTCGATAAACCATGAGAAGCCTGAAGGATTTTCCCTTCAGGCTTCTTGCCCACAAGCGCACACACTCTCTCTCATAGTTCCATATTCACTTCCCTCTGCATTATAGTACGAAAGGAACAGAAACCCGATCAGGTGAGCAAGGTCAGCACTACCGGGGCATGGTCGCTGCCCAGGATATCCGCATCGATACGGCTCTCCTCGATCCTCGTCTTCAGGTCCTCGCTTACCAGCCAGTAGTCGATACGCCACCCTGCATTGTTTGCCCTTGCATTGAAGCGATAGGACCACCAGGAGTAGGCCTCCGTGCGTTCAGGATAGAGGTAACGGAATGAATCGGTGAAACCCGCTTCCAGAAGGAGGGAGAATTTCTCCCGCTCCTCGATGGAGTAGCCGGCATTCTTCTCGTTTGCCTTGGGGTTCTTCAGGTCAATGCTTTTATGTGCCACATTGAGATCGCCGCAGATGAGAACCTCCTTGATATCCTTGAGGGAAGTAACATACTCCCTGAAGGCATCATCCCAATCCATGCGCACCGGAAGGCGGGCTAGCTTGTCCTGGCTATTGGGGGTGTAGCAACAAACCACAAAGAAATCATCGAACTCAGCTGTCACCACCCGCCCCTCGTTGTCAAGCTCATGGCCTATGCCCTGTTCCACCGAGAGAGGTTCAACCTTCGAGAAGAGGGCTGTCCCCGAGTACCCCTTCTTCTCTGCAAAGCTCCAGTAGGTATGGTAGGCAGGAAGGTCGAGATCGACCTGATGTTCCTGCAACTTGGTTTCCTGCAGGCAGAAAATGTCCGCATCAATATCGGTGAGATATTCCTCAAAGCCCTTTTTCTGGCAAGCACGCAATCCGTTTACGTTCCAACTGACAAGTTTCATCCTACTCTCCTACATCAGGGTGATATGCAATCTTTTTGCCTCAGCCAGGACAGCTTGCGGCCATACCGAGGATTGGACCTCACCAATATGTGCCTTATGGAGCAACAGCATGCAGAGCCTGCTCTGTCCTATGCCGCCGCCGATGGTCTGGGGCAACTCTCCCTTGAGCAGCCTCTGGTGCCAGTACAGCTGTGCACGTTCGGGACACTGGCGAATCTGCAGCTGTCTGAGCAGGGTCTGCTCATCGACACGGATACCCATGGACGAGAGCTCAAGGGAGTCAGCTCGCACCGAATCCCATACGATGATGTCCCCGTTGAGTCCTGTATGCTCAGCATCGCTGGGCGTGGACCAGTCATCATAGTCAGGAGCCCTTCCGCCCTGGCTGATACCATCTGCAAGGGGTGAGCCGATACCGATGAGGAAGATGGCACCGTATTTCTCCGCAAGGACCTTTTCCCGTTCCACGGGAGTCAGATGGGGATACTCCTTCTGAGCGTCCTCGGAATAGATGAAGGTAATGTGCTCAGGCAGGGTAGGATGACAGAGGGGAAACATCTCACTGACAAGGAACTCAGTACGTTTCAGTGACGAGTAGATTTTCCTGACAATCCTCTTGAGAAACTCGACATTCCTATCCTTTTCCGCCATGACCATCTCCCAGTCCCACTGGTCGACATACAGGGAATGGATTGCATCGATGTCATCATCGGGGCGGATGGCGTTCATATCCGTATAGAGGCCGGAGTTTGGTTTCATCTTCATATTGGCAAGGGCAAGCCTTTTCCATTTTGCCAGGGACTGGACGATTTCCATCTCCATGTTATCGAGATTTCCGATCTGAAAGCGCACAGGTCTCTCAATGCCATTGAGGTCGTCGTTGATACCCGATCCTCGGGGGACAAACAGGGGGCTGGTTACCCTGCTCAGCTTGAGCCCTGCCGAAAGTTCACTTTCAAAGGTATCCTTGATGTACTTGATGGCACGCTCAGTTTGGATCTGATTCATCTTCGGGGTGTAGTCTGCTGGAAAAAATGAGCTCATATGATTTTTCACTCCTTGGTTCTGCCTAGAATATCCTATTTTGGAAATCTATAAAAGCACTAGAAGAGTTCTCCTCTCTTTGATAAGCTTCACCACATGAATAGATCAATTAAGCTGTGTATGTTTGATATGGGAGGCGTGGTTGCCAAACATGCCGATTCCTCCCTGGAAAGGCTCCTTTTGCAAGACTTCGGTGTCACAGGCCATGAAAGCTTCACCTCCCTGGACTCCAGGCTTCCCCTGCTGCTGGTCGAGCACAGCAAGGCTGCCATAGATGAAAGAACGATGTGGGAGCAGTTCACCAACCTGACTGGGATCCCTGTTCCCCCGCACGATGACTCATTATGGGGCAGGTACTTCAAGCCTGAACTGGATGAGCATGTGATAGCCATCATCGAAGAGCTCAAAAAGAAGGGCTATCGCGTGGTCTGCGCAACCAACACCGAAGAAGCCCATTTTGCCCATCATCGGGGCATGGGTCACTATGACCTCTTCGATGCAGTCTATGCCTCCATAGAGCTGGGGGAGGTCAAGCCCGATCGTGCATTCTTCGAGAAGATCCTTGCGAGCGAACAGGTGAAACCTGAAGAGGTTATCTTGGTGGATGACTTTTCTGAGAACTGTGAGGGAGCAGCCAACCTAGGTATCAATGCATGTTTCTATGTGGGACCTGTTGAATTGCGATGGCAGCTAATTAGTATGGAATTGCTATAATACCGATAGTGAAATTTACTAATATGGTAGCAAAACAACAAGAATATGTAATATTTAATGTATGATTTGTACACTGAAACAACTTTGTTCTAGAAATTACATAAGGTTGAGGGCCCCTGGTGGGTATGGTACCATTCACATGCTTTGCCATGCCCAGGTATACCTGATGTGGCTGGCTATTTGGGATATACAGGATACAACTACAACAATAAGGATGGGAAAGCATGCAACAGGTTCAGTTTGACGAGGATTTTTTGTGGGGCTGTGCGACAGCAAGTTATCAGGTGGAGGGAGCCATCGAAGAAGGTGGGAGGAAACCCAGCATCTGGGACACCTTTACCAAGATTCCCGGCAATGTGATGAATGGTGATGACGGGTGCGTAGCTGTGGATCAGTACCACCGCTACGAACAGGATGTACAGCTCATGAGCGACCTCAATTTCCAGGCATATCGCTTTTCCATCGCCTGGCCCAGGATCATCCCCGATGGAGTGGGGCAGGTCAACATGGAGGGCGTGAACTATTACATACGCCTGTGCGAGGCACTGAAGAGCAAGGGCATGGAGGTCGTTGCGACCCTCTACCACTGGGACCTTCCCCAGGTACTGCAAGAGCGGGGAGGTTGGGCCAACCGAGAGACAGCCTACCACTTCCAAGCATATGCTGAGGCTTGCTATGAACATCTGGGCCCCTATGTCGACCGCTGGATTACCTTGAACGAACCCTTTTGCACTGCCTACCTGGGCTACCGTACCGGCGAGCATGCCCCTGGTATCCAGGATGATGAGCAGGCGAACAGGGCGGTACATCACCTGAACCTTGCACACGGACTTGCCATGCGCTCCTATAGGGCTACAGCTCTCAAGGCGCCTATAGGGACTACACTCAACCCCATCATGCCCAGGCCAGCCTCAAGGAAGCAGGAGGACAGGCTGGCAAGCTCCTATGCCCGGGCTTTCAATACCGATGTATTCCTCTTGCCCTTGTTCAACAGAGGCTACCCCACGCTGGTGACAGAAAAGTTGGGCATATCCTATCCCATAGAAGAGGGGGACATGGCTATCATAGCGGAAAAGATCGACTTCCTTGGTATCAACTACTACCAGGAAGGTGCTGTAGTCTATGACGAGGACCAGAAAACCCACTATCAAGATGTACCTGTATGGCAGCCAGTAACCAACCAGGGATGGCCGGTAACACCCTACGGACTCCTGAGGATTCTGCATTATATCCAGAGTTTGGACCCCTCCTTGCCCCTGTACATAACTGAAAACGGGTGTGCCAGCGATGATGAGGTGGTAGAGGGAAGGGTCCATGACCTGTTCAGGTGTGACTACATCAACAAGCATCTTGCAATCTGCAAGCAGGCCATTGGTGAGGGCATCAATCTGAAGGGATACTTCATCTGGTCTTTCCTGGACAATTTTGAATGGGCCTGGGGCTATAGCAGAAGGTTTGGTATCATTCATGTGAATTATGAGACCCAGGAAAGGGTTCCTAAGGATAGCGCCTACATGCTCAGGGATGTGATCGCAGGATATTGTGAGTTCATTTAGGAAATATATGCTTTTAATAGTAATTCCTTAAAATATGATATAGAAAACATTCATACCTATATAATAATAGTTAAATTTTATATAGGTATGTAACTAAAATACAAAGTTTCTTTTGCAGTAATGTACAAAAATTGTACAAAAGTACAATGAAAAATCATCAAGTTCATACAATAGTCTTAAGAGATATATACAAATATGTAGTATAACAGAAAAAAATACTATCAAACATATATAGTAACTGAGTAGAACAGTAAGCAAATTGTAGCAAAATATAGTAATAACACAAGTAAACATATATAATACTTAGTAATATATTGTTAAAAAAAAGGGCAAAAATCTCAATACCTATACCAATAATGTATAAAATACATATA
>CAZTXW010000058.1:0-13435 GCA_964617345.1 uncultured Sphaerochaeta sp.
TTTGGTTTTGCATGCTCCTCATAGGTGCTCTTATGGAGTAATCGTGGTTTGAGCAGGACAATGTCTCCCCGCTGCAGGGAGAAGTACTCTCCCTCTATGACATGGCCGGCGGTATCGTCAAAGAGAATGTAGACCTCCCAATAGGTATGGAAGTGTTGGAACTCCATATTCAGCCGCCTCTTCTGGTAGTCAAAGACATAGAAGACCGGATCATCAACCCGGTTTACCGTAATGACCAAGGATGGGTCAAAGAGTAGTTCAGAATACGCATGCCTCATGTGTGTATCCTACCTCAGTTCGCATGAAATGCAAGAGATTCACGGTAAGAGAGCAAGAAATACGTGGATTTTGCAAAATTGTCATTTCATACTATCACTAGGAGGGATATCCCATGCACTATCTACGTTATCCACTGCAACAAGCAAGGCATATCAATCGGTTTCTGATATCAGAGATCCATGAGGAGCCGGTAAGCGGCACCCCGGTAAAAATAGAACAAGAAGCGAATGTCTGGGAAGGTTCGGTTGGTTCGGCCAGCCATACCAATCCTGTACGTGAGGCCTTCGTCGCAGGAAGAAGAAAAGCTGAAGATGGGTATCCATCCTTCTCTGATAAACAGGTAGGGGGAATGGTAACCCAACAGGGTACAAGCCATGTCCTCTCTGCCCATTTTCCCTTTGACGATCCAGTAATTGCCCTCTCAGGGTTCTATCCAAACCCAACATGGATCAGCGCTGTTGCCCTGACATACTTGGAGAGTGAGAAAAAGCGTGAGGTTGTATGTGAACTTGCTGTTGCCGGAGGAGCTCGTCTCTTTCTCAATGGGGAAAAGATTTTGACCTTCACCCCCCATCTGAGAAACCAGATACAAACCACAGAGGTGACCTTGGCCCTGAAGCGTGGGGACAATGAACTGGTGGTCTTTTGGGACGAGTTTGCTGAACGCGACAGCGATTGCTCGTTCTCTCTCACCTGTACCGAAGCACAACCCTCCTTGGTGCAGAAACTTCCCATAGCCGACCGCTCTCCACAATTGGTGCTTGCTGTGGAGAATGCCATCGGTGATCTCAGTTGTTTGAGCAATCATGTAAGGGAAGGGGATGTTGTGCTCTTCTGTCCCAACCCGTATGAGGATTCGGATTTGGTGGTCTCCCTCGTTGGGGCTACCGAAGAGAACTACATGGTGGGTGACCTCTATCGTACTGAAGCTGTCTTCAAACCAGGAGAGAGGACCGCTTCCCTCGGTCCATGTGAGAACCTGCCGATCGGGTATCTGCAGTTCGTAGCCAAGACAACCGTAGAGGATATGGAGATCCGCTATAAGCTTGCCTTCGAAAACTTTCCGCTCTCCTTGGTTCCCAAACCAAAGAAAACAATGGATGAGCGTAAGATGCAGGCATTCTCATTTCTTGCCAGCCACGGGGAGCGTAATGGGAACAGGGCGGTTGCAATCCTGCATGCAGGAGGGCCGCAACAGGAGTTTGAACATCTGCTTAAGCGGCAGATCACCTTCATCAACAAACGGAGCGACTGCAGTGACTTCTATCTTTCCTACTTTCCCCATATTCTGAATACCTTCCCAGATCACCCCTATGTGACAGCGGAGCTGAAAGAGGCGATGAAAGCTTGTTTGCTGAACTTCCGCTACTGGCATGATGAGCCGGGGGATGATGCCATGTGGTTCTACAGTGAGAACCATGCGCTCATGTTCCATATCTGTCAGTTGCTTGCCGGAGAAATGTATCCGGATGAAATTTTCACCAATAGTGGTATGAGCGGGAAGGAGATGCAAGAGAAAGCGATCAAGCTGCTCAGACAGTGGTTCGACACCTTCTTCTCCATTGGTTTCACTGAGTGGAACAGTCCTCCCTACCTGCCAATCGATGCGCTTGGATTTTCCTCCCTATATGCCCAGACATCAAACAGCGAGATGAAAATGCTTGCGAAAAAGGCGATGGATTACATCTACTACATCCTTGCTGTCTACTCGCTTGATGGCATTTTCAGCACCACTGCTGGACGTACCTATCCCAAGGAGTTGTTTGGCAACAACTCCAACTGTCCATCCTTCATACACTGGATCGGCTATGGCATTGGAAATACCAGTCATGCAGGAAAGGGCGTTACCGCACTCTGTTTCAGCGACTACCAGGCGCCAGAGGAGTATCGCCAGTTTTCTCAGGTTCCTGAGGGCAAGGCCCTGATCAGTCAATCGACACACGGCTACCAGGGTCATGCCGATGTCTATGCCTGCAAGACGGCATACTCTCTGCTCAGCAGCGCCAACAACTTCCGCGTTGGAGAGCGTGGGTTCCAGGAGAATCCAATCCACCTCCTGTTCTCTGCCACAGAGCAAATCTGGGTGAATCACCCAGGGGAACATGCTCTGTTCGGCCACGCACGTCCCTCCTACTGGGCGGGTAATGGAACCTTGCCAAGGGTGAACCAGGTAGAGAACTTTGCAGCAATCAGCTTCTGCCTCTCTCCCTCCCATCCTGTGGATTTTACCCACATCTATCTTCCAACCATGGAATTTGCAGAGTTCCAGCAGCGGGATTCCTGGCTGTTTGTACGTGCCCACAATGGTGGGTACGGAGCAATCTACTGTTCTTCTCCTCTCAAGATGGTCACCTTTGGCCCCAATAAGGAACGTGAGTTCATCGCCGAAGGGAGGAGTGCATTGTACCTGTTGCGTGTAGGATCCCCTGCCAGCTTTGGCTCCTTCCAGGATTTCATTGCAGCTATTGAGCAAGCCCCGCTGAAAGCGGATTCCCACTCCTTTGTTCTTGAGGACCCCAACCTTGGAACGCTGGAGGGGGGCTATGGACAATCGTTGCATGTCAATGGAACGGGCATACACTACTCAGGGTTTGATCCTGTAGGACAGAATAGATGGATTGTTGAACGGTAAAGCAAAAAATGCAATCTTTATTAGGTTATTTGGACAAAATACTTGTAGATTTATAGGACTCAACGATTACACTTACAGTATGAGCAGTAGCTCAACACATTGGAAACTGATATTCATACAACAGGAGGTATGATATGAAGAAAGTATCGATTCTCGCATTGGTGGTTTTACTCCTTGGCAGCATGGTTTTTGCTGCAGGGTCCAAGGAAGAAGCTGCCCAGGGTCCCCAGGCTCTCAAGGTGATGCTCAGTGAAGAGCCCTCAAGTGAGGATGCTTTGCTGAACACCATGAAGGATTGGGCGGCAGAGACCGGGAACACCCTTGATGTTATGGTCATTCCCTACGAAGACCAGCTCACCAAGTTCCCCTTGATGGCACGCAACAATGACCTGCCGGATTTGATCGCCACCACCCGTCTTGCTCGCCTCTATCCAGATGAATTCATCGATTTGGGCGAATATTTTGACATGTCCATCTTTGAACCGATGGCTGTGGAAATCATCGTGCAGGATTACAGCAGCGACAAGAAGGCAACCCTTCCCCAGCAGTTCACGATTACCAACGTGTACTACAACAAGGATGCTTTTGACCGCGTCGGGCTTTCCGCTCCAACGGTAGACGATCCCTGGACCTTTGAAGAGCTTGAGAAGAATGCAAAGCTCCTCAAAGAGAAGGGCGGGGTAAAGTATGGTATGGCAATGGACTCCTCCAGAGCACGCTATGACAATCTGATGTATGCAAACGGCGGATCCATGGTGGAGAAATCTGGTAATTCCTTTGTGGTTGCCATCAACAGCCCACAGAACATCGCTACGCTGGAAGACTTTGTTGCATGGAACAACTCCTTCATGCCCAAGGCTATCTGGGCTGGCGGCACCACCGACAACCCGGCTGACTATTTCAAGAATGGGGACGTAGGAATCTACTTCAGTGGAACGTGGAACTACAACTCCTTCTACAACCAGATTCAGGGAATGAATTGGGGCGTTATGCCTTCACCAGTTGGTCCTGAAGGCCCAAGTGCCATCCTCGGTGGCAGTGGACTTGGTGTCCCTGTGAATGCCAAGAACAAGGACCTTGCAGTCGACTTCCTCAAGTGGTTCTACACCAAGAAGAACTTCCAGACCTATTTGAACCGTGACAAGGGACTCTCCTCCCTCGTTGGGGTAACCTACTCTCCAGCAGACCAGCAGGTTGCTGAGGATTACAAGGTACTGCAGAGTGAGGTTTCCAAGGTCTCCTATGCCTTCAGTGTCGATGAGAGCTCGATGTGGAGAAACTTCTACGACAACGAGTATCGTGACGCACTCCGTCAGGCGGTCAATGGGGACATCAGCCCTGCAAAGGCACTCAATGACTTTGCTGAGCTGCTCTCCAAGAAGTCCGGCTGGCCTCTCAAGTACTAATGTACGTGGTGCTGGGCTGTCTGTGACAGCCCAGTATCTCTCTTACCCCTCTACCAGTATGTGTGTCGATCATGATTGTATGCACGTACTGTCAAACGGATGCACTACTTATGAAGACACCCTATGTAAAACGGCATGTCAAAGCGTTCTGGTTTTTCATTGCGCCTTGTCTTATCCTCTTCTCTGTCTTTTTCTTGTTGCCGCTGGGGTTGAGTGTCGGTCTGTCCTTCACCAACTATGATGGGTGGAAGACCATGGATTTCATCGGCTTGAGCAACTTCAGTGAGTTGATCCGGGACTCCAAATTCTATGCTGCCTTGGGTCGTACCTTCGGGTATACCCTCTTCAGTCTTCCCTTCAAGGTGATCGTGCCGCTTTTGATCGCTATCCTGGTAACCAGCAAGCGTGTTGCCATCAAGGGGCTTGCCCGAACCATGGTGTATGTTCCCAGCCTTCTCAGCCATCTGGTTGTGGGTATTACGATCAACTGGATGTTCAGCGCCGAGTATGGCCTGATCAACTACCTGATCCAGACCATCGGTGGAGAGCCCATGCAGTGGGCACTCAACCCAAGGCTTGCCACCTTCGTCATCAGTTTTGCAAGCAACTGGGCTTCTACTGGATTCTATATGGTTATTTTTATTGGAGGTATCAACAATATCTCAGGGGATATCTATGAAGCAGCAGCCATTGACGGGAGTTCTCCTGTACAAACTTTTTTCTATATGACTCTCCCGATGCTAGCTCCCACTACATTCTTGGTGACGCTTCTTTCTACCGTTAATCTTTTAAAAGAGTATGCATTGGTCCAAGGTATCACCCAGGGTGGTCCTGGATTGAATACCACCTTCATTATCCAGTTTATCTTTGATAAGGGCTTCAATCAGATGCAGTATGGCTATGCCTCAGCAATCTCATTGTTGGTAATGATCATCTTTGCCCTCATCGCCTACGTACAATTCAAGATCAGCAATGGAGGAGACCGATGATGAAACAGACACTACCCAAACACTTCTGGCCATCTCTCTTCACCTTTCTTGTGGCCGTATTGATGCTCTTTCCCATCATCTGGCTGTTTTTCAGTTCGTTCAAGCAGACCGGGGAACTCTTCAGCTATCCGCTTTCCCTCTTCCCTTCTGATTGGACGGCAGGACACTATCTGAAGGTTGTAAGTGATGATTTCTTCAACTACGTTTACAACAGTCTCTTCCTTGCCGTGGTAGGTACTGCAATAACCCTCATCATCAGCGCCATGTGTGGTTATGCACTTGCCATCTATCGCTTTGAGGTCTCCTATACCAACCTGATATTCGGAATCTTCCTGCTCGGTACCTTGATCCCCGGAGAGACCCTTACCGTTCCCCAGGTGGTGGTCATCAGTGAGCTTGGGCTCTACAACAATATCTGGGGTGTCATTCTTCCTGTGGTAACAACCACCACCGGTATCTTCATGTTCCGTCAACACTATCTCTCCATCCCTCTCTCCTTTGTTGAGGCTGCACGTATTGATGGCAGCAATGAAGCCCAAACCTTCCTCTATGTCATGCTTCCCTTGGGGACTTCCAGTACGGTGACACTGGCTATCTTCAGCTTCATGTGGAGATGGAATGACTACATTCTGCCTCTCTTGGTTCTCAGTGACCAGAAGAAGTACACCATACAGATTGCCATCAAGAACTATATTGGGTTCAACGGAGTTGACTGGAGCAGCATTCTTGCAGCCTCGGTCATGTCCATCATACCCATTATTGTCTTGTTCATAATCTTGCAGCGCTACATCATCGGAGGCCTTTCTGCATCCGGGGTGAAGGGGTAAGCTGACTCCATGAATAAAGAAGCATTACGGCACTATGTTGAGGGCCCCCTTAAGCAACTGAAAGAGATTGATGGCTCTGATACCCTTCCTATCCAGGAGATTTGGATAAAGGAGTGTGATTACCACCAGTGGGAGAGACGGCATGAGCAAAGCGGGTGGAAGCCCTTTCACCAGAGTCAGGGATTTGGAGGGCATGAGTACCACTGTCTGCTGCGCTGTGAGGTGAATGTTCCCGAACAGTGGAAAGGGAAGACGGTACGACTCAGGGTGCAAACCGGAGCGAATGATATCTGGAACAACAACAATCCCCAGTTTCTACTCTTTTTGAACGATGAGCTCTCCTGTGGCCTGGATGTCCGTCATACGGAGGCAGACTTGCCAGATGCTGAGCAGGTGTCCATCGTCCTCTATGCCTATACCAATACCCAAAAGCCGGATGTTTTTTTGAGCTTGGAGGTATATGCAGTCAATCTTGAGCGTGAGGCACTCTTGTATGATCTGGAACTTGCCTATGAGACTGCACTCACCCTTGAGGAGTTTAGTGAAGCATATCTGCTCCTGAGTGAGGCTGTGATCAAGACCGTGCAGAGCGTGGATTTCAGCAGTATGAAGGCGTTGCAGGATGAGGGGATGCTGTCAAGGGCTCGCAGCATAATGAAACAGCATCTTGCTCGCCATCAAGATGCAAACCGGATGCAGCTGTCTCTTACCGGACATAGCCATATCGACATGGCATGGCTCTGGATACTCGAGCAGACGAGGGAGAAGAGTCTTCGCAGCTATGCTACCGTGCTCTCTCTCATGGAAAGCTATCCCTCCTATATTTTCTCGTCGAGTCAGATGCAATTGCTCGAGTTCGTCAAAACCGATTATCCATCCTTGTTCAATCGGATCAAGGAACGGGTCCTTGAAGGGCGATGGGAAGTGGAAGGGGCGATGTGGGTTGAGAGCGATACCATCCTCACCAGTGGGGAGTCTCTTGTCCGTCAGATTTTCTGGGGAAAGCGTTGGGTGAGAGACGAGTTTGGGATGGACCAGAATGTCCTGTGGCTCCCCGATTGTTTTGGGTTCCCTGCAACCTTGCCACAGATCATGAAAGGGACAAATCTCTCATACTTCGTAACCACGAAGATGGGTTGGAATGAGACCAACCGAATGCCCCATGACCTGTTTCACTGGAAGGGCTTGGATGGGAGCCAGGTGCTTGCCTACTTTGTCAGCAGCAAGGATTATGAGAGCATTGCATCCTATCCAAAGCGAGGGGGAAATGAAACCACCTACAACGGTGTGCTCTCTCCCTCCCAGTTGTTGGGAACCTGGCAGCGTTTTTCAGACAAGGAATGTACTGACACCCTCATGTACCTGTATGGGTATGGGGATGGTGGTGGTGGCCCTACCAAGGAGATGTTGGAGAGGGAAAAGCGCCTAAGAGAGGGGTATCCAGGACTGCCAAAGGTCCATAGTGGTACCGTAAAAGCCTATCTACAAGAACTGGATAAGAAAGCAGAGGTATCCGCCTCCTGGTTCGGAGAGCTCTATCTGGAATACCATCGGGGTACCTATACCACAATGGCACAGGTTAAACAGCTCAACCGCCGCTGTGAACAGAGTGCCATGCAGGCAGAGTTCTTTCTTTCCCTGCTCTATCTGTACACCAAGCAAGACTATCCCCACGCTTCACTTGAGCAGGCGTGGAAGCAATTGTTGCTCAATCAGTTCCATGACATCCTTCCCGGCAGTGCATTGAAGGAAGTCTATGATCTTACACTCCTGCAACAGAGAGACTCATTGGATACCTTTACAAGAAATGCAGAGAATGCAATGCACCAGCTGTCTTCCCTGATAGCCCGATCAGACTCTGATGTGGTGGTTTTCAATACCCTTGGTCAGCATCGCTCTGGGCTTTGCAGAATCGAGGGATGCAGTGCTGCCGGCGCGTATGATGAGAAGGGTTCGCCATTGCCTTCCTTCCACGATGGGAAGGATCTCTATTTCCACTGCACTGCAGTTCCTGCCAAAGGTTGGAAACGTTTTGTCCTGGGTGCCTACAAACCACCACAGGAAAAACCTTTCACGTGGGAGCACTGTACCTTGGAGAGTCCTTACTACACTGCGGTCTTCACACAAAATGGAAGACTCTCCCGTCTCTATGACAAATCATCTGGATATGAGGTACTTGCCCCTGGAAGGGAGGGAAACGTCCTGCTGTTGGCTTGTGACTATCCCAAGGACTATGATGCATGGAATATCGGCAAGCAGGGTAAGGATATGTACTATGAGGTTGCAGGAGAAGCACAGTACACGGTAGTGGCAAACAATGCCTTGTTCTTCACTCTGGAATGGCAGCTCTCCTTTGGCAGTTCTTCCTTCACCCAGCGAGCCACCTTCCATACCCATGAGAAACGAATTGATTTCACGCTTGTGGCAGACTACCACGAGGACCATCTGATGCTGAGAAGCCTATTCACGGTGGATGTCCACGCACAACGTGCAAGCTATGATATTGCCTACGGGGTATGTGAGAGAACAACCCATACCAATACCAGTTGGGATGAAGCCCAGTTTGAGGTGCCTGCGCATAAGTGGGTCGATCTCAGTGATGAGAGCTATGGGGTGACACTCCTGAGCAAACAGAGCTATGGCTACAGTGCCAAGGACAATACCATAAGCATCTCCCTGCTCCGCTCTCCCACTTATCCAAACAAGATTGCAGACCGAGGGATGCATACATTGCACTATGCGCTTTATCCCCACAAGGGGCGGTATCAGGAGGCAAAGGTCATTGAAGAGGGGTACCATCTTCATCAACCCCTGCTTGCAGTGAAGGCTTCACAGGCTAAGGCAATGCTTCCTCCTGTTGCTAGCGTTGTATCCTGCCCAGATGAGAACCTTGTGATCGAGACGGTGAAGAAGAGTGAGGACCGTGATTCCTTGCTTATTCGAATCCTGCAGCTGAATGGGAAACGGGTCACGAGTAGCATAAGGACAGAGCTCCCAATAAAAGAGGCGTACCAGTGCAATCTACTGGAAGAGCGCCTGCAGAAGATATCTTGGAATGATGAAGGTGTCGCCGTAAGACTGCGGCCCCATGAAATACAGACCATTGAACTCATATTTGAACGTTGAGATTGAGGAGAGGACATGAGGACGATTGATGACACGCTCACTACCTTGGTAGAAGGATTCATGCCAGTGCTGTACGCATCGGATGACCCTGACTTTGCCGCCAACAAGTTGGCTCATGGTATTGAGGATGCTATACGGAGCCGCTACCAGTTCTGGGAGTGGCCGCACGGGGTAGGGCTGTTCGGTCTCTGGAAACTGTTTGAGAAGACAGGAGAGGATCGCTACCTGCAGATGCTCACCCAGTACTATGACGAACGGATCGAGCAGGGCCTTCCAGGAAAGAATGTGAATACGATGGCCCCTATATTGGCTCTCTCCTATCTTGCTGAGTACACCACCAACCCACGCTACCTGGATGTATGCACTGAGTGGGTCGACTGGGTTATGGCTGGCGGTCTGGCAAGGACGAAGGAAGGGGGATTCCAACACCGTACCACCGATGATGAGAATCCAGGCCAGCTCTGGGACGATACCCTGATGATGACCGTATTGGCTGTTGCCAATGTGGGAAGAATTGTAGGCAAGGAGTCCTACCAGCAGGAAGCAATCTACCAGTTCCTCTTGCATGCAGAGTATCTCTGTGATGTAAAGAGTGGGCTCTGGTACCACGGTTGGACCTTCGAGGGAAATCATCACTTCTCCCAGGCGTTCTGGGGTAGGGGAAACTGCTGGATAACCATTGCCATCCCACTCTTTCTGGAGACAAAGGGGTTGCCTGAGAGTATAAAACGATACCTGGGCACCATTCTGGTCAGGCAGATCAAGGCACTGGTTCCCCTGCAGGATGAGGGTGGCATGTGGCATACCGTGCTTGATGATTCAACCAGCTATCTTGAGACAAGCGCAACCGCTGGATTTGGCTATGGAATCATACGCTCAGTGAAGCTTGGATTGCTTGAAACCTCCTACCTTGCGGTTGCAAAAAAGGCGCTCAATGCGGTCATGGAGAACATTGACGAACATGGGGTGGTCCAGAATGTCAGTTATGGAACCCCGATGGGTAAGGAATCCAAGGAGTTCTACAAGCAGATCCCCATTCGTCCCATGCCCTATGGCCAAGCATTGGCGATGCTTTTCCTGATGGAGAGCCAGGGGATGGAGTCATGGTCCTAGCCATCGATGTAGGGGCAACCAAGACAGCTTGGGCACTAAGTGAGGCTGAGGGTGCATTGGGTCCCATAGAAAGACGACCTACAAGGGATGTACCCTCCCTCCTGCAGGAGATTGTTTCAGCCCATGCCAAGAGTGTTGATGCAATCGGCATCTCCCTTGTCGGTCATGTCGATCCTTCCAGGTTGCAGTGGAAGGAAGCACTCACCATTGCCGGATCCTATCCTCAGGACCTCAGGGCTCTTACCTCGCTTCCTCTCTCCATTGACAATGACCTCAAGGCAGCTACCCTGGCTGAAGAGGTCCATGGGTGGGGGAGGACCTACTCGGAGGTACTCTGCCTGAACCTCGGCAGTGGGGTCAGCCTTGGTGTGATAAGCGGAGGAATCCTGCAGAGAGGATCTGCAAACTACAGCGGGGAAGTGGGGCATATGCCTGTATGGGATGGAGAGGCTTACCGGCCCCTGGAGCAGTTGCTCGGAGGGCTGGGTATACAATCCTACCTTGCTGATCACAGTATCGGTGGTGGAGCGGAGGAGCTGTTCCGTCGATCCGTGTTGGGAGACCAGAAAGCAGGAGAACGTGTGGCATTCCTACGGGAAGTGTTGGTGAATCTTCTCGTTGCTTTGATACATCTCTACAATCCCCAGTGTGTTTCACTCTCTGGTTCCCTGGCATTACAGGAGCAATTGACAGACTCATTGGAAACGGAAGTCAGGTCCCGCTTGCTGAGGGTAAGCGAGGAGAGCCTGCATGTAATCGCGCCATCTCGTTTGGGTGCGAGAGAGAGCTCCCTGCTGGGAGCGAGCCAGCTTGCTTGGGAGGAACTACAATAATCATGGAACTTATACAGCAACAGAGAGTGGAGCAGGTGGACGCTTATGTCTCCCTGTGCATGGCAGCCCAGATCCTTGATAAGCCTGCCTCAATCTTGGCTCTTGCCACCGGAAATACCACAGAACCCATCTATCGGGTTTTTACTGCACTTGTACAGGAGAGTGGTCTCGATGTATCGGGTATACGGGCAAGTGTTGTCGATGAATACACCGATATCTCTGTCACCAGTCCGCTTGGATGTCGTTATCGTCTCCAGCGGTTGTTTGTGGATACTGGCTTGCTGGAAGCATCGCAGTTGATCGCTCCACGATTGAAGTCTGAAATTCCCTTGTTTGCCTCTCTTCTTGCTTCCCTTGGTCCATTCGACCTGCAGATATTGGGAGTCGGGGTGAATGGTCATCTCGGTTTCAATGAACCTGGTTCAACCCTCTCCTCTGTAGTGCATGAGGTTCCCCTGAGTGAAGCAACCCGAAAGGTTCTTGAGAAGAAATATGCACAGAGAGGGATTCATGAACCGATTCCCCTGAGTGGGATTACAATGGGTTTGAAACCAATCTTGCAAGCAAGAGAGATTATTCTTGTTGCAAAAGGCAGGGAGAAAGCAGATGTGGTCAAGGAATTGTATCAAGGCCCAATTGAAAAATCATTACCCGCATCTTTCCTGCAACTACACCCCCGTTGCAAGCTGGTAGTCGATGAAGAGGCTGCTTGCAAGCTATAAAAAATGAGAATAATCCTTGACGCTGCACTTGCAATGGTGCCTCTCAGTTAGTATCGTTGTCCATATGGAGCAACAAGAGAGCCGTATACTATTCAAGGAAGACTTCTCGATCAAGGTGAACGATGACCGTAAACCCCTGTTCTACCTCTTTGACTATGGGGTGCGCTCTGATGCGATGAATATGGAGTTCCAACACTTCCATGACTTCTATGAACTCTTCTTTTTGGTCGACGACCATGCCTCGCATATTATTGAAGGTGAGTATTTCAGCCTGCAACGGTATGACCTAGTGCTCCTCAAGCCATCATCACTTCATATGACGATGTATCCCAAGGGTGAGAGACCAAAGGCCAGGCTCATTGTTGCATTCCGTATTTCTCCCTCTCTCTCCCCTATGGAAAGACAGGTGAGACGTTTGTTGACTCTTTTTGATGAAGATCCCCCCATATTCCGTTTCTCCGGATCTGTGTTGCAGAAGATCATGCAGTTGTTCAATGCAATCTATATTCTGGGGACAGAGTTGCAGCCAGGGTATGATCTTATGATCCATGGAAAGTTTCTGGAATTGCTATGGATCATCCAGACCAACAGGAAAGCAAACCTCTTTACGAAGGCTGAGATTACCGACTCCATCACCCAGAAGATATATGAGGTTACCAGCTATCTCCACACCCACTATGCCGAGGAGCTCAGCCTCCAAGAGGTAGCAAACCATTTTTCGGTAAGTTCCTTCTATCTCTCCCATCAGTTCAAGCGGGTGACCGGGTTGAATTTTGTCTCTTACCTCCAGCAGATACGGGTGCGTAATGCCCAGCAGTTGTTGCTCTACTCACAGATGAAGATCAAGGAAATCTGTACAGCCTGTGGGTTTACCTCATTCAGTCAGTTCAGCCGTGTGTTCTCCAAATTCTGTGGGCTCACCCCCTCGGCGTTCAGGAAGAATGTGAATCATCAGTCGGAACAAATCCTGCGGTCCTTGGACCCAGAGCGCAATGCAGAGGCAACGCCCTCAAAGGCGTTGCAGAGTGAGGATGAGTACCGGTCAGTGAAGCACAAGGAGGTGCTTACCCAACGGAAGGAACTGTGACGCAGCCATCAGGGAGTACAAGGACTGTTGGATTGGCTACTCCCCTTCTTTTTGCGTGTTCCAGAGCATTGTCTAGGGCTTGTTGCAGGTCATGTACGGGTTCTAAAAAGAGGTTCTTCACCAAGCTGTCGCTCAATTCTGTATAGGCTTGTACCGAAATACGTTTGCTTACAGAGGCCATCTTTGCTGCCTTGTGGTACCCGAGTTTGTAATTCTCATTGATTTTTTGAAGTGCCTCATCCGGAGTCTTGCAGGAACCAAGCAGTTTTGCAAACTCCTCATCCCCGATACCTTCACGGCAGGAGGATACCAGAATCAAGGTACCACCATCCTTGACAGCAAGGGACCCATTGTCGATTCCCTTCTGGCTCTGGTAGAGATTGATGTCCATCGGGAACTTGGCGATTGAAATGACAATATC
>CAZTXW010000059.1:0-12833 GCA_964617345.1 uncultured Sphaerochaeta sp.
AGAGCAAAGGACTGAAAATCCTTGTGTCCTCGGTTCAATTCCGAGAGGCGGCAAATGACTTCCTGTTACAGAGATGTGGCAGGTTTTTTTATGTGAATTTGGATGCTCTTCTACAGGATACTTACACAACCCATCAGAGGAAGGGGATGGCAGTTTTCCGGTACGTATGGGTTTTATGCAAATATTGCATATTTCAAGAAAAAGAAAAGTTGCTCTGGGGACGATTTTGAAATACCCAGGGGTGTAGCGCATGTGGCCTCCCTTTTTTTGTTTCTTTACATGCTCTATACTGAGCTGAAAGTGGTAAGGAAAAAGGAGGTACTGATGAAGAGGATCACACCCAAAGCACTGGTCCTGGCGACTCTTCGCATTGCCCCTCTTGTTCTGGTGGTCGGGTTGGTTACCTGGTTTGTAGTGAAAAACGGCTCTTCAACGATATCCATCCTGATAGACCTTTCCTCTGACAACCCGAGGCTTACCCTATGTGCATTCATGGCCCTCTTCTTTTTGAAATCCGTTTCGTTTGGCCTGCCTTTTATGGTGCTGTATATCGGAGTGGGAACTGTCTATCCCTTTGGATGGGCGGTGGTGGTGAATCTTGTTGGTATTGTAATAAACATGCAGATTCCTTATTTTCTTGGTCGTCATATGGGAGGCTCATATGTCCAACGGCTTGTAGCAAGGTATCCACGCCTGAAATCGTTTGAAGCCTTCAGCAAGCGCTCATCGCTGTTGTTCTCCTTTATGACAAAGTTCATCGGAAAGATTCCCCATGAGATTACCAATGCTTTGCTTGGATCGATGAAAATTCCCTATATCCCCTATATGGTGGGAGGGCTCTTGGGATTGGCCCCGACCATGGTAGCCATCACCCTGGCAGGAAATAGCTTGCATGAGCCCGGCTCCCCCCTCTTCATTTTTTCGGTCGTAGCAACAGGTGCACTTATCACCATCTCTTTTGTCCTCTATCGGAGGTTTGCAAAGAGAAACTCCTGATACAAGTCAGGTCGGAGAGCGCGCCAGTCTTCCTCCTCGTCATTCCCATATATTCCCTTCTTGGTGAAATATATTTTAGAAGATCAAAGCCCAAATGCATTCACTGTCTAGTCTGGTTCATTCTCTTTTCCCATCTTTCACCTACCCCCTCTCCTTATCACCCAATCTGTGCTACGATACAGTAACAATCACACGTACTGGAGGTACTGCCTGAGATGAACGAACTACGCAAGAAATTTGAAGCACTTCCTGAAGACGCACCTAAGAATCAGATTGAACTTACAGCAGAGAGCCTGGACCGACGAAATTACAATCCCCCCCTTCTGCTGAAGGTTCCCAATTTCAAACGGATGACCAAAGCAGACATACTCGCTGAATTTGATAGGGTAGTAGCTCTCCCTCCTGATGCAAAGGAACTGAAGAGCGTCGTTGCTATCAAGGATCCTGGCGAAGTGGCTGAAAAACACCTTCTGACGCTTCTCAACCAGTACCAACTGCTCTGTAACCTCAGGAAAGGGTTGGCTTCAGCTTGGGATGTCATCAACGAGCTCTACGAGGACGATTGATGGGCGATTGTAGTGCATGTGACCATGGGACCTCTGTTTGCCTTACGCATGTTCCTATTTTCCAGAACCTCGATAGGGAGCAGATAGGACGCGTACAGGGCCTCATCCGCCAACGTACCCTAGCAAGTGGAGAGGTGCTGTTTCGTGAAGGGGACAGTTCCAACCGCCTAATCATCGTACGCTTTGGATCATTGAAGCTTGTGCGCTATGGAAGTAATGGCCAGCAATTCCTGTTGGACACCCTCTTCCCTGGGGATTTCTACGGCGGGGACCAGCTGTTCAGCGAGAGCCACTATCGGGAGACGGGTATTGCAGGGGAGGAGCTGGGCCTCTGTACCATTGCAAGCACCGACATTCGAAGTCTCATGCTCAGCGACCCACATATCGGGCTTCGTGTCATGACCTACCTCAATGGCAAGCTGGAGCAGTACCGCCTGCAGGTGGAAATGCTCGCAACCAAGGGTGTGGAAAAGCGCTTGGCCATGTTCCTCACTGATCGGATACGTAGGACAGGTGGCTCCTTCGTGCTCCTCAGCCAGGAGGAGATCGGAAGTGCGATCCATCTGACAAAGGAGACCGTCAATCGCAAGCTTTCTCAGATGCAAGACAATGGCTTGCTCTCTGTTGCAGGGAAGAAGCGGATCCATCTGGTGGATATCCCCGCCTTGGAGCTGCTCGCTGCAGAATAGGGGGGCCGCTTAGCTTGCGTATTACCCTCTGGTATGGTTGGTAGAGGATACCCATTGTTGGATTTCTTGGTCTACATTGATTTGAATCATAGTTGGTCACTGTTTTTCACAGTACCTTGTAGGTAACAGGAGATACACAATGACAAACAAGAGCCTATCAAGCCTGGTGAAGGAATTTCCCTTCGCCACCATATTCCTCAATGAGAGACATATCGACTACTGCTGTGGAGGAGAACATCTGCTGTATGAGTCGATCGCAGAGGCAGGGTATGAGCGTTCTGAGTTTCTCGCTTCCCTCCAAGCATTCCTTGCCGATGCCCAGAACAAGTACAAGGCAACCGTTGATCCTTCGCTGTATGACTTGAGTGTGGAAGACCTCATCGACCACATCGAGGCAACGCACCATATCGCAGAGAGGGATCTGATCGCCTCCGTCGATGAAAAACTGAACACCATCCTTCGTGCCCACTATTCCAACCATAAGGAAGAGCTGCTGAGTGTCCACTCCCTGTTCAGTGACCTACGCAAGGAGTTGTTGCAGCATTTTGTGGAAGAAGAGGAAGAAGTGTTCCCTTTGTTGAGAGGTAAAGCTACACCTCAGTCCATAATGATGGTAGAATCATTGGAGGATGACCATGAAGCGGCCGGGAACCTGATCAAGAGCCTGCAAGAGGCCACACGGTCTTTTACACCCCCGGCAGATGGCTGTCCGACCTATGTTGCCACCTATTCCCTGATGAAGACACTGGTTGAAGACATATTTTTACATATATTCAAAGAGAACTCGATTCTCTTTCCGAAATACAAAGAAGGAGCGAAACTATGAAACGTTTGGTAAAAAACAATGTATCTTGGGTTGGTAAGATAGACTGGGAGCTGGAGACCTTCCATGGGGATGACTATTCGGTCAACCATGGCTCTTCCCAGAATGCCTATCTTATCCAAGAAGAGAAGACAGTCCTGATCGACACTGTCTGGAGACCCTATGAGAGGGAGTTCAGGGAAAATCTGGAGAAGGAGATCGATCTTGAGAAGATTGACTTCATCGTGATAAACCATGGGGAGGTCGACCACAGTGGGGCCCTTCCCTACCTGATGGAGAAAATCCCCAATACCCCGATCTACTGTACCGCCAATGCGATCAAGTCCCTGGTTGGCCAGTACCATCACCCCGAGTGGAATTTCAAGGTGGTCAAGACCGGTGACAGCGTCGATATCGGAAATGGAAAGAGCCTGGTCTTTGTCGAGATGCGCATGCTTCACTGGCCTGACAGCATGGCGACCTACATGACAGGGGACAATATCCTGTTCTCCAACGATGCCTTTGGCCAGCACTTTGCAGTTGAGGAGCTCTTCAACGACAAGGCTGACCAGTGTCTGCTTTGGGAAGAGGCCCTCAAGTACTATGCCAATATCCTCTCTCCGTTCTCACCTCTGGTGAAGCGCAAGATTGAGGAGATTGTTGCACTGAACCTTCCCATCGATATCATCGCCCCCAGTCACGGGGTCATCTGGCGTGAAAACCCCCTGCAGATAGTAGAAAAGTATGCCGCATGGGCGGACGACTATCAGGAGGACCAGATCACCATTGTCTATGATACCATGTGGGATGGTACCAAGGCCCTTGCCCATTCCCTGGCCAATGAGATCCAGAAGCTATCTCCCGATACCAGGGTGAAGATCTTCAACATCTCCCAGACGGACAAGAATGACATCATGACCCAGGTCTTCATTTCCAAGGCAATCGCTGTCGGTTCCCCCACGGTGGGCCAGAGTATCCTTTCCTCGGTAGCCGGCTGGCTCCATTTCCTCTTTGAGCTAAAGCTCAAGAAGAAAAAGTCAGCTGTCTTTGGCTGTTATGGCTGGAGTGGTGAAGGGGTCGAGGTATTGCAAGAGCATCTGGTGAAAGCCGGGTTCGAGGTTGTCGGACCTAAGGTCAAGGTAAACTGGAATCCCAAGCGCGAGAATCTCCAGGAGATGAAGGGAATTGCAGAGGCCCTGACCAAGTAGTCTTGGCTATAGTGTAATATGGTATGGGAGCTGTCTTTTCTTATCAGCAAGAGGCAGCTCCTCCTTGTTTTCATGATTGCAGGACAGCATATGCTCATGATAGAGTTCGACTGGAGGACCTATGGATCAGAGATGGCATCAGGCTCTTAACTATGAGAGTTTGGTCAGGGCAAGCAAGGGCTCTGAGGCAAAGGCCCAGCAGGCATTCGCCAAGGCTCTTGCATCCCTTGATACAACCGAGCCCCTACTGCTCCACCTTAGGGGGTACGCATCCCTGCTGGGCGTTGAAGAGGCTCTGCTCAGCAAAGCCTATTATGCCTGTCGCCCCGCCTTTGAGAGCATGGACAGCTCTGTACAGGTCCTCACCTGGGAGCATCCGCTCTGGCCAAAGCAGGTAAACAGTTTTGCCTACTGTCCACGCTTTCTCTATGTGCAGGGCAATGTCTCGCTGTTGAGAGAGCCCTCCATCTCAGTCATCGGTACGCGAAGCCCTTCCCTGGAAGGCAAGAGAAGTGCAGCACAATCAGCATTTGCCATCGGTAAGAAATCCTATGTCGTTGCAAGCGGGCTTGCCCTGGGTATTGACGGGGTGGCACACAAGACTGCCTTGGATAATGGGTTTCCTACCATAGCAGTTCTGGGAACTCCCCTTACCTCCTGCTATCCCCCCGAACATGCACAACTACAGCAAACAATAGCCAGGCAAGGGGCCCTGGTCAGCAGGTTTGCCCCTTCATCACCAACGCAAAAGTGGTTTTTCCTGTTGCGCAACCGTCTGATGAGCGCCCTTTCCCTTGCCTCAGTGGTGGTGGAGGATCGTGATGGGGGAGGGGCTGTCAGGCAGGCCGCCTTTGCCCTGGAGCAGAAGAAGTATCTGTTCTTCTATCAGAGCAGCCTTGACAACCATAGCTTCCTCTGGCCAAAAGAGTTCGCCAACCGTCCGAGGGTTTTTGTGGTGAAGAGTGCCAGTGATATCCCCAGAGTTTTGGAGAAAGCGGAAAAGAGCCGGCTGCAGGTGGGAAAAGTGGTGCAAAAGAGCGTTCAACTCGACCTCGGCCTCTAATCTGCCTTGACATGCATTCATCGGGGATACTACTATCATCACATATGAAAAACCAACTAACAGCCAACCAGCTACGACAGAAATATATTGATTTCTTTGTATCAAAAGACCACACTCAGATCAGTGGCGCTTCCCTGATCCCTGAAAATGATCCGACTGTCCTGTTTACCACAGCCGGTATGCACCCGCTTGTGCCCTATATCCTGGGTGCAGACCACCCTTCTGGAAAACGACTTACCAACTACCAGAAATGCATCCGTACCGGTGACATAGAGGCTGTTGGGGATCCTCACCATCTCACCTTCTTTGAGATGTTGGGAAACTGGTCCCTTGGTGACTACTACAAGCAGGAGGCTATCGATTTCAGCTATGAGTTTTTGACCCAAGTGCTGGGCATCGACCACTGTCTGCTTTCTGTAACGGTATTCGCAGGGGATGAGCAGGTCCCACGGGATGAGGAGGCTGCTTCCGCCTGGAAGAAGCATGGTATCCCCTCTGATAGGATCTACTACCTTCCCCGTGAGGACAACTGGTGGGGACCTGCTGGTGAGACCGGTCCTTGCGGCCCTGACAGCGAGATGTTCATGGACACCGGAAGACCCTCGTGTGGTCCTGAATGCAGGCCCGGCTGCCATTGCGGCAAATATTTTGAAATCTGGAACGATGTGTTCATGGGCTACAAGAAGAATGCCGATGGCACTTATACTGAGATGGAGAGAAAGTGTGTCGATACCGGAATGGGTATCGAACGCACCATTGCAATCTTGCAGGGCAAGAGGTCAGTCTATGAGACTGAGGTCTTTGTTCCCATCATTGCTGGCATCGAAGCCCTGAGTGGCAAGAGATATGGAAATGATGAGGAGACTGATATCTCCATCCGTATCCTAGCCGACCATATACGTACCAGTGTCTTCATCCTTGGCGATCCCAAGGGCATGGCACCGTCGAATATGGGACAGGGCTATATTCTCAGAAGGCTCATCAGGCGTGCTGTGCGTCATGCTCACAAGCTCGGTATCGAAGGCTCGTTCCTTGGTGAGCTCGCACTCATTGTGCTTGGCCTCTATGACGTACCCTATCCTGAACTACAGGAGAACAAGGCTTTCATCCTCAAGGAGCTTGCCGCTGAAGAGACCAAATTCTCCGAGACTCTGATCAAGGGCGAACGCGAGTTTGAGAAGATGCTTCCCAACCTGCTGAAGGGTACTTCCCGTCAGTTGAGTGGTCGGACAGCCTTCAAGCTCTATGACACCTATGGATTTCCTGTCGAGCTTACTCGTGAACTTGCCAAGGAGCATGGCTTTAGCGTTGATGAAGAGGGATTCAAGGCAGCATTTGAGAAGCATCAGCAGATCAGTCGCAGTGGGGCCGAACACCAGTTCAAGGGTGGCTTGGCGGACCATAGTGACAGGACCACAGCCTTGCACACTGCAACCCATATGCTGCATAAGGCACTGAGGACAGTGTTGGGTGAGCATGTCGCTCAGAAGGGTTCCAATATCACCGTTGACCGTCTTCGCTTCGACTTCACTCATCCTGCACCCATGACCAAGGAGGAGCTCCAGCAGGTGGAAGATCTGGTCAATGCTCAGATCGAGCGTAACCTTGCCATTACCGTTGAGAGCATGACCCTGGAAGAGGCCAAGGAAGCCGGAGCCATCGCGTTCTTTGAGAGCAAGTATGGTGAGCAGGTGAAGGTCTATTCTATCGGGGACTACTCCATGGAGGTCTGTGGTGGCCCTCATGTGGAGAACACTTCTTCTATGGGTCACTTCAAGATCCAGAAGGAGCAGTCCTCATCAGCCGGGGTGAGAAGGATCAAGGCAATACTGGAATAGGTTCTTGTGCCCCTTTGTTTGAGAGGAGTAAGGGAGCGACTGGGGAGCCTGCCATGCAAAGCAGAGCTGAGGCCGGTGGGAATGGAGATGCAAGGCTCTGAGCATAGGAAGAAACAAAACACAGGAATATGGAGCAAGGGCAGGACGAAAGTCTTGCCCTTGTGCTTTATCTGCCCTAAGCTATCTCCATGCATACTCCCAGTTAACAACAAAGATTGACAGATTCAACACCTCACTCTTCCTGCTAGGTCTTAAGCAGTCAATCGTATCGTTGGAGCTTCTTATGCATATTTCACATACAAAGGTTGTGGTTCTGATGAACCTCAGCGCCTTCTTCTCGGGCATGGTCTTCTATGCTCCTGTTGCAACCCTCTATCGTCAGAGCAGGGGGATAAGCATATGGCAGATGAGTATCATCGAGGCAGTCAGTCTTGCCCTTATGATGGCCTTGGAGCTGCCCTGGGGGTATATATCCGATAGGATAGGGTATCGCCGTACCTTGGTACTTTCGTTTTCTTTCTTGCTTGTCTCCAAGATAGTGTTCTTCGGAGCAGACAGCTTCTCCCTATTTCTGCTTGAAAGGATCTTGCTTGCAATCGCCTTCAGTGCCCTCAGTGGAGTCGACATAGCATATCTGCATAGATGTGGGGCAACCCACAAGGAACTGGCCCAGTACCAGGGGTGCATGTTCCTTGGCCTGCTGGCAGTTGCCTTCGTTTTTCCCTTCCTAGCCGAGGTATATGCACAGAGTGCTTCCCTCACTATTGTCAGCCATCTTTTTGCCCTGCTCTGCATACTCCTGCTTCCTCGGGAAAGGGGGGCGGAGGATCATTGCGCTCTTCCTATGGTGAGTCTGGGAAAGACGATTACTACCTTGACAGCGAACAAGCAATTGCTGCTGTATGTTTGTGGAAACACCATGTTGTTTGGCATCAACCAGGTAGTGACGATATTATTGGTACAGAAGTGCTATGAACACATAGGCATCCCACTGTCGATGTTTGGTTTTCCGTTTCTCCTGTTGGTTGGCATCTCTTCAGCTGGGTCCCTTCTCTCTGCACCTTTATCTGCACGAATAGGAGCATTCGGTGCAACGGTATCAGCCTTCCTGCTCTCCTTTGCTGGTCTGCTCTTACTCTCTTCGTTACACGGAGTAGTAATAGTTCTTTTGGGAGCTGTCTTGATTCGTCTTGGTTCAATCCTAGTTCAACCCCTCTATCATGCAGTTACCGCGAAAGCCTGCGAAGGATCGGACCTTGCAACCTCCTTGAGTCTCAACTCCCTGTTGGGAAGTTCTCTGGAGCTGTTCCTGATTCTGGCCCTGGGGTTCCTTGCAGGAAAGAACGTGTCCCTCTCCCTGCAGATCGCAGGGGGATTGCTCATTGGGGCTCTGGGTGCATTATATTTCTGTCGTTCAATTCTGGAGAAGCCATAATCTAGAAAAACACCAAGTGTTTTGCTATGCTTTTCGTATCTGACATTGTCTCTGATCAAGGAGGAGCACTATGGAAACTTTTGAAGCTTTTCTGGCTGCGATAGAGAACCAGGAACACAGACAGAAGATAGAAGCGATCTTTGCTTGGATCCGTGAGACCTTTCCGAGCCTTGTGCCCAAGATTGCCTGGAACCAGCCGATGTTCACTGACCATGGTACCTTCATCATAGCTTTCAGTGTCGCCAAGCATCATTTTGCCGTTTCCCCGGATGTGACTGCCATGAAGCTTTTCTCAGGGGATATAGCAAAGGCAGGGTATAGCCAGACAAAAAACCTGTTTCGCATCAAGTGGGAGATGGCAGTAGACTATGCCCTGCTTGAAAGGATCATACAGTTCAATATTGACGATAAGAAAGAGTGCAAGACGTTCTGGAAGAAGCTATAGGCTCTATCTATAAAAAAATGGGTGGTTTCTTGGCCAGTGTGTAGGAATAGTACTATCGAGCTCTTGATTGTTATTCATTTGTGGATAATAAGTACCTTACTTGTTGATAAGTAGGGAGTTTATTATCCATGAAAAAGGATACACAAAGATGCAATGCTTCTGAGAAGGCAAAACAGATCCTGCGTGATGCCGGTGGAATGATGCGGACTTCAGATGCACTCAAAGCTGGGATTCATCCCCGAACTTTGTATTCGCTCCGTGATAGTGGAGCCCTTGTGCAGATTTCCAGGGGTGTGTATCGGCTATCAGAGATGAGGAGCATTTCAGATCCTGACCTTGTAGTTGTTTCCACAAGAGTACCAAATGCTGTAATCTGTCTAGTCTCGGCTCTTTCTTTCCATGAGATGACAACTCAAATTCCCCATGAAGTTTCTGCTGCTATACCAAGTTATAGCAAATCACCCATTATTGTGTACCCTCCCACACGCTTTTATAAATTTTCTATACCTTCCTATCAGGCAGGTATAGAAGAGCATATGGTGGGAGATGTTATTATTAACGTGTATAGTATTGAAAAAACTCTTGTAGATTGCTTCAAGTTCCGTAATAAGATTGGAATGGATATAGCCCTAGAGGCGCTAAAACTGTATAGAAGCAGGATGCAATTTAAGCATACTAAAATTCTTGAATATGCAAAGATTTGTAGGGTCGAGAAGATTATGTATCCTTACTTGGAGGCTCATCTATGAAATCTCTCCAGAATATTTCATCTTCAGTAAGACAGCGTCTTCTCAATCGATCAAGAGATGACAACAGGGCATTTAATGAGATTCTTCTGTACTATGCAGGTCCTTGGATATGTCCATGATATAGCTAAAAAGACTGAAACCTCCTGCTCTGATCGCAGGAGGTTTCGGTATTGTGACTTTTCGGTTGTTCTGGACAATTGCAAGTCAGTCCTCATCCTCATCATCAAGATAGTCATACTCCAGGCCCTTGTTGAGGGGGACCGCAAGTTGGCCACAGGCTCCGTTGATCTCCCGTCCCCGTGAACGGCGCAGGGTGTACTTTACATTCCAGCGGTCAAGGAAGTGGGCAAAACGTTCGATTTCCTCATCTGAGGGGGTCTCCCATGGCATATCCTCTGCCGGATTCCAAGGGATGAGGTTTACCAGTGCGTCCAGGTTCTTCAGGTAGGAGGCAAGTTTCTTTGCCGCCTCCTCGTCGGTGTTGGTATTGTGAAGCAGGCAGTACTCGATGGTGATTCGCTTTCCCCCGAGGCGCTGGTAGTGAAGCAGTGCCCTCTTGAGTTCATTGATGTCCCATTTCTTGTTGACCGGCATGATCCTGTCGCGGATCTTGTTGTCTGCAATTACCAGGGAGACTGCGAGCTTGACCGGAAGTTTCTGTTCGGTAAGCTTGAGGATGCCCGGTACTATTCCACAGGTGCTGATGGTGATCCTGCGCATGCTGATGTTGAAGCCCTGCTCCTGGTGGAAGAATCTGATGGAGCGGGTTACCGCAGCTATATTGGCAAGGGGCTCGCCCATGCCCATATAGACGATGTGGGTGATGGGCTGTGCCGTCACCCGAATCAGATGCATGTACTGTTCGATGATCTCTTCTGCTGCAAGGTTGCGCAACAGGCCCATGGTACCGGTACTGCAGAAGGTGCAGCCCATGGCACACCCTACCTGACTCGACAGGCACGCGGTATGGCGACCTTTCTTATCCACAAGCAGTACACACTCCACAATTGCTCCGTCATGGAGGCGAATGCCCATCTTGGTGGCACCGCTCTCATCAGTGTCAGTTGTAGCGACGATCGATGAGGAGATGGAGGGTATGAGCTCTGTCAGTCGCTCGCGCTCGTGCTTGGGGAGGTTGGTCATCTCATTAAAGGAGGATACTCCCTTGATGAGCCAGGCATATATCTGTCTTCCGTAGAAAGCCTTTGGTAGTTCCAGTAGTTCGGTGATATCCTCTGCACTCAGGCCGTAGAGGGATAGGGGTAATTTTTTCTCTTGTTCCATCGCCTCAGTATACCTATTTGAGCATAGAAATGATAGCGATAGCTACGCCTGTAATCCCTTCTCCACCAAGCAGGCCGCTTGCAACAAGTCCGGACTCCTCTCCCAAACGCTCTGAGCTGTATTTTTTTGCGAATATTCTTTTGAGTAGTGAGGATAGAACAGCACCCAAGCCCATGATGGATGAGATGTATATGGGAAGGTATACACCCAAGCCAAGGGTTGCAGAGGGGAGTTTGCTCAAGTAGAGGATAAGGCCAATGACGCACCCCGTAATGAAGGCCGGCACATGGCTGAGCCCTCCTACCATCGCCGCGACTGCCGCTGCCTGGGGAGCTGGCAGCTCTGCTGTTCCAAAGCCTCCGAAGGAAGCTTTCATGATGAGCAACACAAAAACTGACAACACAGCCCCGACAACCCCTCCGATACCTTCACCAAGGATCTGTTGCCGGGTGTCGGTACCCAACAGATACCCACTCTTGAGGTCATTCATGACATCCCCTGTAAGGCCGCAGGCGACGGCAGTGACTGCTGCTATGCTGAAGGATGCAATGAGGGAAGGATGGGTAACCAGCTGAACCACCAACAGGACCAGGATGCCAAAGATCTCCATCGGGTTGATGCCGGTCTGACCGGTAAGCATTCCTGAGAGGTAGGTGGTGAGGTAGATGCCTACAATGACTATGATAGCCTCTGTAAAGCTGATATCGGTTCCCACTGCAAGCAGGGTGACAGAGAAGGCAAGGACGATGATGATCATGGTCCGTGTCCTGGTCGGCATCTGCTTGGCATCAGATTGTTTCTTGGATTGCCTGGCTCTGGAGATGATAGCCTTTACAAAGACTCCCAGACCTGTCCCTATCATCAGGCCTATGCCTAGGTTCGATCGGAAGATATCCCCTTCTGCCATGGAAGCGAAGAAGCCTGCCTGTATACCGATGGGAATAAGCAGATAGTAGCCAAACAGTGCACCACCAAACCATACCAAAGCGAACAGGGGCCCTATGATGGCACCGATACCCATGGCCATCGGGGAGACCCAGATGGAGAATGCAGGAAAGATCGCTGTTCCCTTGAAGAGGGTAAGCAGGGCAGGAATCTTGCCAAAGCCGTCACGAAGGGCAGTGAATATCACCGAACCTCCCATGGATGCAAAGAGGGTCCTTGCCCCATGGCCGCCTTTAGCACTTGCCTGCAGGGTATTGTAGGAAGCCTGTCCCATGGGATAGGGAAGCTGTTCCTCTTCGATGAGCTTCTTGCGGAAGAGTGCAGAGAAGAGGGTGCCCAGTATGGCACCAACCACCGCCAGTACGATCAGTCGCAGTGTGGAGAATGAGGCGTCGGGCGCTATCATCCAGAGTCCTGGGAGGGTAAATGCCAGACCTCCTGCTACCATGGCTCCACTGCTCATGATGGTGTGCGTCACGTTGATCTCCTGCAGGGAGGAGTTCCTCGCCTTACTGAGGGCAGCCATGCTTACCACTGTGACAAAGATAGTTGGCCAAGGGAGGGCTCCCATACGAAGTGCCACATACATGGAGCTGGCTGTTATCACTACAAGGCCCAGAAGACCTACGATCATACCCCGCAGGGTTAGGTGTTTGTTCATGGTTTCTTACACTTCCTTTGGTTTTGTATAATAACTAGGATTGGTGAAAAATACCAGTATCTTCTCTCGTGTTACAGCAGTATACCATAGTTTGGTTGTTGTACAGTCCAAAGCTGTACCTAGAAGCAAAGTGCTAAATATGGTATATGTAA
>CAZTXW010000060.1:0-12467 GCA_964617345.1 uncultured Sphaerochaeta sp.
CTACCATATTGAGGAACATGTCCCCATAGATGTTTTCCTTTACATTAAAGAAATAAGTCCTGTCATTCTTGACAAGCCTCGATGAATATACTTCTCCACGCTGTCCCATGCTGTTCTCCTCGCTATTGCAAAACGTTCAATTCTCTACGCTCTACTGATACTGCATTTAATCAGTGAAAAGGCTTGCATGTCAACAAGGGAGGAGATTGAACAAACGATATGCAAAAAGAGAAAGAGAAATAGAAGGTATCTATATGAGGGTAATGGTTTAGCGTGGAATCAGATAATTATTCGCTGCCGATTCAATTGAACAGGTAAGCATGGGTAGAAGTTAGTTTTCCTAAGGAGTTACTTTACCAAGCAGTTCTGTCCAAACATAAGTAGACAAGTATAGGGTGAAAATCAATACCTTCTTTTTCTGAGGGTACTTGACGAAGATTTGATAATGTTTTAAAACATAGAGCGTACCGCGCCTTTCGTATACTGGTATTACCTCAGCCTTCCAAGCTGAAGAAGCGGGTTCGATTCCCGCAAGGCGCTTAGAAAACAAACCCTTTCATTGGAAAGAATAAAGAAACCCATACTGAAAAGTGTGGGTTTCCTCATTAATACTGCAATAAAGAGTTCCCTATAAGGGGTAATCAATATTGTTAATTGTGTTGTCTACCTACTTACCCTATACTTATCGATACGTAGCTGGTAGCAAGCAGGAGGTTTTGCAATGCAATGTTTGGACTTGATCCCTAAAGAGGTACGAGAAAGATATGAAATTCATAATTTTAATAATGCTGCAGAAATATTGTATCAGTCTTACCCGAAACTCTTTCAGGAACTCATACTTGCTTTATCATCGTTTTACATCACGTATCAGGACATATTGCAATCTGGGGGCAATGAATCGACTATTCCTAAACGACTCTCATCTATCCTCAACCCAATGGGTTGGACTGAGACAAAGATTTCTGGAGATCTGGTAGTGACTCTCAAAAAAGACGACGTGCTACCAACGAATTTATAGACAAGAAATTTACCATCCCTGATTATATTGATGGACACAATATTGATTACATAAAGGATAAAGTTGCTGTTGATATGGAATGGAATAGTAAAGACCAAACCTTTGACAGGGATCTGTACGCGTTTCGTACCTACTATGAATGTGGGATAATTTCTTGTGGAGTGATTATCACGAGAAGCGCTGAACTTAATCCAATTTTTGAAAGTTTAGGACCAAATATTAAAAAGAAATATGGAGCAAGCACCACGTGGATGGGAAAACTACTCCCCCGATTAAACTCCAGAAGACATGGTGGCTGCCCATTATTAGTTGTAGGGATAACTCCAAGGACAATGTCCGACGAGTAAGGAGAATAGTTTTTTATGGCAACTCTCAATGAATTATATCATGTAGAACATGATTTGCTCTCTTTTTGTAAAGATCAAAAATATAAAACGATTTTGGCAGATCCTCCTTGGCAATTCCAAAATCGTACCGGGAAAATGGCACCTGAACATAAAAGATTAAACCGATACCCAACCATGAAATTAGAGGATATCAAAAATCTTCCAGTCAATGAAATAGCTGATGAACAGAGTCATCTGTATCTTTGGGTTCCCAATGCACTTTTACCTTTAGGACTTGAAGTAATGAAAGCTTGGGGGTTTGAGTACAAATCAAATATCATCTGGGAAAAAATCCGTAAGGACGGGTATCCTGATGGTAGGGGTGTAGGTTTTTATTTCAGAAATGTAACTGAAATTCTGCTATTTGGGATTAAAGGAAAAAACAACAGGACCCTTAAGCAAGGAAGGACCCAAGTCAATCTTATCAGGTCCATGAAACGAGAGCACTCAAGAAAACCCGATGAATTTATCAGTCTGATAGAAGGTTGCAGTAATCCTCCTTTTATAGAACTGTTTGCAAGAGGAGAACGAAAAGACTGGACCCTTTGGGGAAATCAAGCAAACGAAGAGTATGTTCCTGACTGGAAAACGTATAAGAACGCAACAGGTTCTCTCGTTTCAGAATAGAGCTGATACTTCCTAAAATGAGCCGATACTTCTAGCACTAACAGATCGGCTCTTTATCATTCATAGAGCATGTAATCACAAACAATCATTCCACAGGTTGCAGGTTGAAAACCAGGCAAAAAAGGTCTGATACAGCAAGGGGAGACCAGAGTCACTGTTGGTAAAATTAGGCATTACAGTAAGTTTGTCGCATCACCTTTCTCAGTATAGGGTTTGGTATCTCAATACTGGCATACAAGATTTTATTTTACTACTGTAAGGTTAGATGATTCTACCAGAAATCCCCTATCAAATGACAGCAGAGCAACCCTACAAAATATAGATACATCACGGGACCTCCTGTACCATTTCAACCACCAGAGCCTCAATGCTTCGTATTTGGGCAAAGTTGTTTGTCCGTACCACTGCATCAACATATTGTCGCCGGATACCAAGAGCCTGGGCTATTCGCCCATTCAGGGCTCTCTTCCACTGTTGGTGTACAAGCTCATCATCATAAGCATCAGGTTCTTCAAAACATGAGGCATCAAGCGTAATGGAAAAAGAGGGCTTGTATGATGGTATGCTACTCGTACAAAGAAGTTGCTGTTGTAACAGAATCGTTTCAAAAGAAACCATGTGTGATACCAAATCCTTCCAATTGGGGACCAGATGCGAATCCAGGAATTCCGCATAATTGTACAGTATGGTTGTCTTGGGTTTCATAGCCTGAACCAGCAACAAGTACGACCCTACAAGCCCGTTGACAAAACGATCACTTGCTCTTGCAGAATTAACGATGACAGACGGCTCTTTCCCCCCATGACATCGGGCGATGGCTTCTCTTGCCCGATGATACGCAGGGCCATCAAGTTCGGTGGTCATCCAATCAGGAGAAAAGACATCCAATGTCCCAACTCCTATACCACAACGTAGATGTACTGGATATGCAAGTCGGGAGAAAAATGAAAAGTAACGATATGCACCCTGTGTAGAATAAAACAGCCCCTGCATTTCGTCTCCGCCGCTGAACATGACAGGTTTGCAGAGAAGGTCTGTAAATAGCGAGTTGCACATATCAACCACCGCTTTTAGATATGACTGCAACAGAAGGCGGTCTTGTAATTTTCGCGATTGTATCACATCTAGAATAAGGGCTGTGTAGGGAATTTTTACTTTCATAGGGGCTCCACCTATGGAAAACAGTATACCAATAAGCTCTATTTAGCAATAGTATTATATATTAATAGACTATTAGCAACACTTTTATATTGCTTTTCTTGATTAGCAATGGATTATACTTGCTACATAGAGACATACCCTGTAAAAGATATGCGTCTCGTGGTGGTGTGCAAGAAACACGAACAGCTCTCTGATCGTGCTTCTTGCTCCACTTCTTGTAGTTTTATTACAGCCCAAATCTCTTTTTCATCGCCTGAACGTTCCTGCCAAACTCCGCGCTGGCCCTATCAAGGTCGGCAAGGATCTCAGCATAGGGTTTTCCCCTGCTCTGCCTTGCTGCCCCTATGGTGGTGAGGCATTCGTTTTCATCCATGAAAGCGACAGCCTCAACAATATGCTTTTGATCCTCTTCTGGGATGACCACAAAGCCATGCTTGTCAGCATGGATCAGGTCCCCAGACTTTATTTCACAGCCAAAGACGGTGACACTCTCACCCCAGGAAATAGGCACTGAGTAGGCATGGCCCACACAGAGCCTTCTTGCCAGGGCCTTGAAGCCGGCATTGGTCATCTCATCGACATCACGGATTGCACCTTCGGTGATGGTTCCCACACAACCAAGGGCTGAATGCGTGTTTGCATTCACTTCACCCCAGAAGGAACCTATGATATTCGCAGGAGAATCGAGGTCTTGCAATACCACTATCTTAGGCCCTGGAAGCGAAGCAAGGTATTTCTGATACTCCACCCTGTTTTTTGCCCTATCCTGATAATGTTCCTTGTTCCCCGGCTGGCAGGTCACTGTCACCGCATATCCGATCATAGGTCCCATCTGTGGCATGAAATCACGGGTTTCATCCCGGTTACACCTGACAGAAAGTCGCTCATTCTGGGTGATCGCCTCCCAACCATTGTAAATGGTGGGTGTATTCCATCGTTTGAGTTTCAGCATATCCGCGTATGTCAGCATAGTTTCTCCTTACACCATGTATCTGTTCGCTAAGAGTATACCATGCTCATAGGGCTTTAGGAGGATTACCTTTGGATTGGTGTCTCCCACTCATTCCGTCACACGTTCCATACGCTGGGGCATAATCTGCCATCTTTGCTCCTATGATCGTATAGTTTTTTCTTCATATGGCAAAATGCCGTATCTTTTCTTCACATCTACGCCGTTTCTAATGCCAGATTCCCATTTGTTTGCTATACTGGGCCATTGGAGGACCGATGCAAGAAATACTCAGGCGGTACGCCCGTCTTATCATTGAAATACAATTGAAACTACAAAGAGGTGACGCCCTCTCCATAAATACAGAGCACAGCACTATGGCCTTTGCAAGGATGTTGGCAACACAGGCGTGCGAATCCACGATGCAGACTGTGAATATTGTGGAGACCAACCACGGTAAAGTAGCTCAAGTCCTTGAGTTTGATCCAGTCGAGCATAGGATCAAGAGACCTCCGGTAACTGGCTATGTGATGTGCCACCTGTTCGACCTCGACAGCGCACCATACGTGACAGAAGCAAAGGTAACCTCCCTTACTGAAGAGGTTGGCAAGCTGGGTCTCTATGGTCTGCTCAGTGACCCTGTATTCCTTGACCGCCGCATCGCTGTCCCCTGGGCAAACATCCCTTTGCCAGGGCCTCTCTGGGCTATGCAGCTTTTGGGCAAGGCAGCCTCTGAAGAGGACATGTGGTCCCTTTTCTCCAAGATATACAGGCTTGAGGATGACCATGGACTGAAATTCTGGCTTGACCAGGCTAACCTGCTGCAGTACCGCAAGCAGGTGCTTACGAAAAAAGGCAAGCTCTCACTGGACATCACAGCTAACAATTGCAAGCTACAGACTACATTGGCAGACAGGACCAAATGGACAGGAGGAAGTTCCACAGTCTCAAGCGGACGAACCTTCATGCCAAGCCTGCCGATGCAACATATCCATGCTTCTCTTGACAGTAGCATGACAGAAGGAACGGTACACTCTGCAAGACCCTTTCTCCTGCTGGGAAAGGTGGTTGAAGATGCCACCTTCACCATAGAGAAGGGCAACGTCGTATCCTATACGGCAAAACGGGGCAAAGAGGCCCTCGATGCGTATTTTGCCGTTGATGAAGGGGCATCGGTAGTATCAGGGCTCTCGATGGCAGACAATGACACCATTGAGAGCCGGTATCTGACCAAGGCTATCCATCCCCACTTCAATCATGACAGCACCACGAGCCTGGTACTGGGAGGCTTCAGTTTGAACACCCTTACCGACCAGAGTACAGACGAAGAGATCGCTGCCTCAAGGCTAGGGCGTTCACTTGTAAGACTTGTACTACCCATGGGAAGCGATTCGCTCTCCATACAAGCCACTGATGAGCAAGACCAGGCAATTTCTCTCATGCGTGAGGGAGTCTTTGAACTGTAGGAGCGAACAATGAATCATACCTTACTGGAAAGCTATGCGGACCTCGTCATCCTCAAGGGGATAAACCTGAAGAAGAACAAAAGCGTTACCATCATGACAGGGCCGGGGACCTATTATTTTGCCAGGGCCCTTTCCAAATCTGCGTATCGCCATGGCGCTACGTATGTGCAGGTGCTCCTTGATGATCTGGATGTACTCTCCTCAAGGCTGGACAACCAGAGTGACGAACAGCTGAAATACTCCCCTTCCTTTATCCGCGCCCTCGATTATGAGATGGTAGCAGAAGGATGGTCCTATATCAGGATCGACAGCACCGAGGACCGTCTTGACCATGCTCCCCTGCACCAGCAGAAGAACCAGATATACGGTACTGCAAAACGGGAATTCTCAGCAACTCGCCTGAAAAAGACTATGCGTCATGAACTTCCCTGGTGTGTCGTCTGTGCCCCAGGGCCCCGCTGGGCTCGTCAGGTCCTTGGGGAAAATGCAACCACAGGTGATCTTCTGGATGTCTTGAAGCCCATCCTACGCCTCGACAGGGAGGACCCTTGTGCGGCATGGGAAGAACAGGGGGAGATGCTGAAGAGAAGACGGGAAAGGCTCGACTCCATGCATATCGATAGCCTACACTTCAAGAGCCCTGTCACCGACTTTACCATCGGCTTTACCGAACAGGCACGCTTCCTTGGAGGAAGTGAGACTCTGCCTGACGGATCCTCCTTCTTTGCAAATCTTCCGACCGAAGAGATATTTACCACTCCCGACAGGATGCGTGCAAACGGGTATATCACCACCACAAGACCTGTGACGGTGCTCAACAACCGCACCGAGGAGGTCCGCCTGGTCTTCAAGGATGGGAAAGTTGTCGATTATTCAGCTAGGGTTGGCAAGCAGATCATGGATGCCTTCTTCGCCATTGACGAGGGGACAAGACGTATCGGAGAGTGTGCACTTGTCGACGAGTCGAGTCCCATAGCCCAGAGTGGGCTGGTCTTCGACTCCATCCTGCTGGATGAGAACGCTTCCTGCCATATCGCCCTGGGCGACGGCTACCCCACCTGTCTGAAGCATGGCTCACATCTGGCAACAGAGGAGAGCCTCAACGAGGCTGGGTGCAATACCTCTCTGATGCATGTCGATTTTATGGTTGGTTCAAAGGATATGAATATTGAGGCTCGCACGCGTGAGGGCATGGATATTCAGATCATGAAGATGGGACATTTCACCTTCTAGTTCAGTTTTGCTATGAGACGTAGCCCCTCGAGGGTGTGCATGGGTGAAACCTGGTTGATACGCCCGATAAGGGGGGCTATGGTACTGCTCAGCCCTCCTGTAGCTATCACAAAGAGTTCGCTGCCAAGCTCCTGCTCGCTTCGCTCAATGAGCGAGGTGACCATCCCTGCATAGCCGAACATGATACCACTGCGTATGGAGTCCTGGCTATTTCGCCCTATGACCTTTTCAGGGACTCTCAGTTCGACCTGGGGGAGCTGGGCTGTATTGCCAAAGAGCGCATTGACAGCGGTAACAAGACCCGGGGCAATTGATGCACCAAGCACAGATCCGTCTGATCCTACTGTACTGAAGGTAAGGGCAGTGCCAAAATCAACGACCATAACCGGTGAGTGGGGATGCATATGATGAGCTTGTGCAAGGTTGCACAAGAGGTCGGATCCCAGCTCCACAGGGATGCTTTCATTCTTGAGCCCTGTCTTGATGAACCTGTCCACCATCAGGGGCTGCACGTCAAAAAGACGGATGATATTCTTCTGCACAGAGCGGGTAAGATTGGGAACAACCGAACTGATGACAGCTCGGTTGATATCCTGCTTGCGTATACCCGCATGAGTCAACAGGCTTTCCAGAACAACAAAATACTCATCGCTGGTTTTCTTCGGGTCACTGTAGATACGAAACGACTCCACCCACTTCTCATCGTCATGGACGGCTATTACAATATTTGAGTTTCCAATGTCTACGGCGATGAGCATAATGCCTCCTACAGGGCTATGGTATGGGAAGAATCAGCGTACAGTTCATTTCGCAGTGCCTTGATGGTAGGATCTGTGTAATACTCCTCGAACTTCATCACCCTGTCAATGACTCCATTTGGAGTAAATTCAATGATACGGTTGGCGATGGTATCTACAAACTGATGGTCATGGCTGTTGAAGAGCAAGACGCCCTTGAATTCGATCAGACCGTCGTTCAAGGCACTGATAGCCTCCAGGTCAAGGTGACTGGTCGGCTCATCAAGCATCAGGACATTGGATTGCTCCAGCATCATACGTGAGAGCAGGCACCTGACCTTCTCCCCACCGGAGAGGACCGTACAGTCCTTCAAGGCCTCATCACCACTGAAGAGCATCCTGCCCAGGAAGGAACGGATGTAGGTATCATCCTTCTCCTCGCTGTACTCCCTCAACCAGTCGGTGATGGGAATGTGCTCGGTAAACAGATGGCTGTTGTTCTTGGGAAAATAGGAGAGGCTGGTGGTCACTCCCCAGGTATAGGTCCCTTCATCGGCTTTGATGGTCCCACTGAGGATGTCAAACAGGACTGTCTTGGCAAAGTGGTCAGGACCGACAAAGGCGACCTTATCCCCATTGTTGAGGACCAGGTTGTACTTGTCCAATACCTTCACACCATCTATGACCTTGGTCAGGTCCTTCACCTCAAGGATATTCTTCCCCGGTTCACGAAGGGGCTTGAATGCTATATAGGGAAAGCGTCTCAATGATGGCTTGATATCGTCGATGGTAAGCTTGTCGATAAGCTTCTTCCTGCTGGTAGCCTGCCTTGCCTTTGAAGCGTTGGAGGAGAAACGCTGGATAAACTCCTTCAGTTCGGCTATCTTCTCCTCCCTGCGCTTCTTGTCATCCTTGCTCTGCTTCCCTGCCAGTTGGCTGGAAAGGTACCAGAAGTCATAGTTTCCTACAAAGAGCTGGATCTTGCCGAAGTCAATGTCGGCAATATGGGTACAGACAGTATTGAGGAAGTGACGGTCATGGCTCACGACGATGACTGTGTTGTCAAAGTTGGCGAGGAAGTCCTCCAGCCAGTGGATGGACTCAAGGTCCAGGTGGTTGGTGGGTTCGTCCAGAAGGAGGATGTCAGGGTTGCCGAACAGGGCCTGGGCAAGCAGGACACGCACCTTGATGTTGTCCTCGACCTCCCGCATCTGCTTTTGTTGCAGTTCGGTGGCAATGCCAAGGCCATCGAGCATCTGGGCAGCCTGTGCTTCAGCTTCCCAGCCGCCCATATCCGCAAAGTCACCCTCAAGCTCAGCGGCACGAAGGCCGTCTGCTTCGGTAAAGTCTTCCTTTGCATAGATGAGGTCGCGTTCCTGCATAATAGCATACAGCTGGTCAAAGCCCATGATGACGGTCTCCAGCACACTGTAGTCGTTGAAGGCAAAGTGGTCCTGCCTCAGGACAGCCATACGCTCGCCTGGGGTGATGATGACATCCCCGGTGTCAGGCTCAATCTCACCTGAAAGAATCTTCAGGAACGTAGACTTGCCGGCACCATTGGCACCAATGATGCCGTAACAGTTTCCGGCGTTGAATTTTATGTTGACCTCTTTAAACAGAACCTGGGTTCCATATGAAAGGCCTATATTTGAAGCGGTAATCATCTCTCTGTATCCTTATGGGTAGTATAGCGAAAAAAAAGAGCAACCATCAAGGCTGCCCCTTCTTACATTTTAGTTCCTAGGGGAATCGAACCCCTATTTAGAGACTGAGAATCTCCTGTCCTAACCATTAGACGAAGGAACCGTATCTGGGATGGAGGGGCTCGAACCCCCAAAGGCAGAACCAGAATCTGCAGTGTTACCGTTACACTACATCCCAATGTCAAATCCTGTCGTAGGATACGGAAATGGACATCTTTTGTCAAGTGGGGTTTGCAAAAACCCCACTATTCGGCGTCATATTCCAACAATACATCGACAGGATACTTGTGTAAAACCTTCTCGTAGTTGAGAAAGGGCAGTCCGATGACACCAAGAACCCCTATAACTTTTGCACCATTCTCCTCAAAGATGGATGCAGCAGCCTCCAAAGTGCCTCCGGTAGCGATGAGGTCATCGACGAGCAGGACCTGGGAACCTTCGGTGACGTCCACCTCCTGGACGCAGACCACATCACAGCCATATTCGAGTTCGAAACTCTTCTTGTAGGCTTTTCCAGGGAGTTTGCCCAGTTTGCGTACCAGCACCAGGGGAACACCAAGTCGCTCAGCAAGCGGGGCTGCAAAAATGAATCCACGAGCCTCAATACCTGCTATACAATCGATGTTCTTACCCTTGCAGAGATCCTCAAGCCTATCGATACAATACGTAAAGGCTGTAGGGACAGCAAGAATGCCGGTGATGTCATAGTAGAGAACACCCGGTTTCGGGAAATCGGGTACCTTGCGAATTACGTTGTCCAAATCATACTGTGTGTCCATAGGCCTCTCGTTAGGGGTAACTTTTTTTGAATGCACTTACTCGGGCGCTTGCTGATTCACTGTAATCGGAGCGCACCCCATCTTGCAAATACTTATAGGCAAGGGCTGCGATCATAGCCCCATTGTCAGTGCAGAGTTTTAGCGAAGGGAAGGCAACTTCATAGCCCCCCTGTTCCAAGGATGTGAGCTCACTGCGAAGCAGGGAGTTTGCAGCAACACCACCGCCTGCGCTGATACGGCGAAGACCGGTATCATCGAGGGCGAGGCGTACGCGACGCATCAGCATCCCCACCGCCACCCTCTGAAAGGATGCGGCGATGTTTTCGGGGCTCTTTTCACTCTCTCCATCCCAAAACTGGTCACGTTGGTTAATGACAGCACTCTTCAGGCCGCTATAGGAGATATCATAGGGATGGTCGCCCTTGCTCAAGACTGAGCCGGGAAAATGGAATGCCATGGGATTGCCACTCTTTGCAAGGCGGTCTATGACCACGCCCCCAGGATAGCCCAGGTCGTAGTGCTTGGCGACCTTGTCAAAGGCCTCGCCTATTGCATCGTCAATGGTAGTGCCCAGCACCTCTATCGTATCATACCCATCGACCTTGCAGATGACCGTATGACCCCCAGAAACCAATATCCCCAGATAGGGGTAGTCCAAGGGCTTCTCAACTTGGGAAGCGTACAGGTGGGCACGAATGTGGTCTATGGTTATGAAGGGAACATCGAGGGTTGCGGCAAAGCCCTTGGCAAAGTTGAGCCCTACAAGCAGGGAGCCCAGGAGGCCGGGCCTGCTGGTTACTGCAACAGCATCGATATCTGAGATGCTGATGCCGCTCTTCTCTATCGCAGACTGCACTACCTGTGCTATCCACTCGGTATGCAGGCGTGAGGCAAGTTCAGGGACCACCCCTTCATAGGGCTTGTGCAGTTCTATCTGGGTAGCGACCACATTGCTCAGAATCTCCTTGCCATCGCGCACAATGGCTGCTGAGCATTCATCACAGGAGGTCTCTATGCCTAGGACGTTCATAGGTCGTCATCCTCATCATCATATTCGTCTTCAAAGTCAGAAAATTCAAATGGTTCGAATGCAAAGTCAAACTCATCCTCCGAAACCATTTCTGCTATATCACTAAGTTCCAGGCCATACTCAAGTGCATCGGGAAACATGTCAAGAAGAAATTGGGCAACATCAGGTTGCCAGCTCTCCCCCACCCGTGTGGGGACCTTGCTTCTATGTGTGTTCAACAGCATCACCACTTCCTGGGTCACTGCATGGCTGAATAATCCTTTTATTTTCAAAATATCCCCTCTTCATCCATAGCGTACAGACAAAGGAAGGCAAGGTCAACTGATATATAATCCCAACCTGCAAGCATCCCAAACCCATGAAGGCCAACCAGCAATGGCGGACGTCTAGATGGGAAACAGGGGCATGCAGGAGCATTGCAACAAAAGGGTCAATCAATGGCTATATGTCGAACGCAGTTTCGTCCTGCATCCTTTGCCTTGTACACCTCTCTGTCCGCACATCGGTACATCTCGTCAAAGTTGGCGGTCTGTGAAAAGCAGATGCCGATACTTATCGTGCAGGAAATCCGATTGCCTTCAACGGTAATCACCGTCTTCTCGACCTGTTGGCGCAAGCTCTCTGCCAATGCAAGGGTTTCCTCTTTGTCGTCAGATATATGGAAGATGGCAAACTCCTCGCCTCCCATCCTTCCCATGATGTCAGAGCCGGATAGGGTCTTGTACGCGCAGCTTGCTACAGTCTGCAACATCTTGTCCCCGGCCATGTGCCCATACCTGTCGTTTACCAGCTTGAAATGGTCCAGGTCAAAGAAGATGAGGGTGGATAAATTGCTTCTCTTGCGCAAACGTTTCTCAACCTTCTCGATGAAGGTCTGCCTGTTATAGACTCCGGTGAGGCCATCACGTTCGGCGCGAAACAGCAGTAGGTCGCTTTTCCTCTTCTGCTCGGTATTGTCCTTTATCAGGGAGATGGTCCCAAGGACTCCACCATGGCTTGTCTTGATCGTAAACACACTGCAATTATAGTACGTATCAGAACGGTAGAAGGAGAACTCCCCTTCCCTGCCCTGCTTCAAGGCCTCATGCCACTGGGGGACCTCAGAAACCAGATTGGAACCCAATTCTGCAAGAGTTGGTCCCATCATGGAAAGGGCCGCTTGGTTGGCTTCAAGGAGCTTCCCATGGGAAGAGGCGATCACTATGCCATCACCTAGGAAGTGGAATACCTGTTCGCGTGCCAGGGGAGCTATCTTCAACAGGTCATAGCGGTAAATACCCAGGAGCATAAACAGTGCAGATATTGCAAACATGCCTGAAATTGGGACCAAGTATGCAAACCTATCACCCAGTATCACTTTGAGCAACGTGTAGAG
>CAZTXW010000061.1:0-12382 GCA_964617345.1 uncultured Sphaerochaeta sp.
ACACACGATATGGGGTTATAGCCCTTGGCTCCTGATAGGGAATCAACACTCACACCAATGATGGTTCCGATTATGGTACTGATACCTATTATCTTCGCCTGTATCCGTTCCCGATGCAGCGTTGAATTCATTCCCCAGATCAAGGCAATAGTCGGTATGAGAAACGCTTCAGCTACAGAAAAAAGCTGATGGGACATAAACCAGAACCCTAAAGGATAGTCCCTGGAAAGTAGGTTCCATCCCCAGTTTGCGCTCTGATAGATAGTTATGCGCACTATGATGACCAGCAAAATGAAACGGTATACGGGTTTCTTCCAATTTTCGGAAAGAATCAGGATAAAGATGATCCCTGCAAGGATGAATAGCTCAGAGCCAGTGAAATAAATACGCTCAAACAGAGACGCCCACGTGGTGTCATACAAGAGTTGTTGGCCTATACTGCCAAAGGCCCACAAGGTGAGCATTGCACACAGTGCAACAAAGGCTTTATGGGTCGGCGAGTTTTTTCCGAACACCAGAAGAAGAATTCCAAGATGTAGATAAGTCACACATGCAGCAGTCGAAACAATTGCATACATCATCATAGCATACTCATGATACTCCATGGTTCCTCACATGGTCAAACAATAAGAAATATTTCTCACCCCTACGGTTCTTGCGATCCCGTGGCCTTTCAAGAATTTGTATTTCCATCGTTTTATACATTACCGGTACTCTCCCTGGGAGGAATACCGGTACCATGTATGAACGAGTATCTGGAATATGTCGTATCAGCTCACATGGTGATTGGCCAGCATCTCATGCAGGCCACCACCATTCTCCACCTTGGTAAAGCCCAACTGCCTGAGAATACGAACACCGTAGCTCGAGCGTGCACCCGATGCACAGTAGAGAATTATCGGGCGATCTTTATCATCAACTGACTGTGCCCACTGACCAAGGTTGTCAAGTTCGACGTTGATGGCACCTGAACAAGCACCCATGGCAAACTCCATCGGAGTACGTACATCCACAATGATCGGGCCATTTCCTGTAGTATCGACTACACAATCATCAGTCTCAGCAACGGTTCCGGCTACACCCCTGTTTCCCAGACTGTCCACCGACTTGCGTTCAACAGGATAGAGACCCACATGCAGGTTCTCATACCCTATCGCTCGTGCATGGCGCTCAAGGCTGAGGTACCCACCACTGAGGTTATATACCTGCTCGAAGCCAGAGCCCTTGAGCATCCTCAGGGCAACATGTCCTTTCTGTCCATCATCGCTGATCAACAGGATGGTCTGGTCCCTGGGAATCCTGTCCAGGTTCTCCCTGATCACAGCTTGGCTCAGGTTGTTGGCCCCCTGCAGGTTTGCCTTAGCATAACTGATGGGGTCACGCAGGTCGATGGCAATGACTTGCCTCTCCATCACAAACTTCTCCACATCCTGTGCCAGCACAGAGGGGCTGAACCCACTATGATGATTTTCTGCAGTGAAGGCTGCCATGTTCACCGGACCATTGGGAGAGTTGAAGGGGGGTGCATAGGCAAGGTCGAGTTCAGCAAGATCCTCTATCGTAAGATCGCCTGCCATCGCTGTTGCTATGACATCAAGGCGTTTGTCAACACCTACGCGGCCTGCCCCCTGAGCTCCAAGTATCTTCTTTGTTGCGCGATCGAAGACAAGCATCAGGCTCACCTTCTCCGATCCAGGATAATATGCGGTATGGCTGGCCTTGTGGACCACCACTGCATCGGCATCGAAGCCGGCCTCCCTGGCCGCCTTCAGACCCATGCCAGTCGAACCAGCCACAGCTTCAAAAACTTTCACTATCGAAGTGCCTGAGACACCCTTATACGTTCGTGAGCCACCAAGGGCATTCTCCGCGGCTATCCTTCCCTGCCTGTTGGCAGGTCCTGCCAGGGGCATGCGGACACTCTTTCCATGGATGTTGTGTGTTATCTCCACCATATCGCCTGCTGCATAGATGGAGGGGTCACTGCTTTGCAGTGTGTTCGTTACCTGAAGGCCTCCGGAGGCTCCAATCTCAAGGCCTGCATCCTTGGCCAACTGCAAGGTAGGTCGCACCCCCACAGAAAGCAGTACAAAATCGGTATCAACGGATGAGCCATCGTTCAGCAGCACGCGCTTGTCTTCAATCGCCTGCACGGACTTGCCAAGCTTGAGCTGTACGCCGAAGTCCAGCAGTTCCCTGGTGATGAAACCGGCAAACTCCCCTTCCAGATTGGGCATTACCTGTGGTGCCATTTCTACCAGGGTTACGCCAATACCACGTTTGGCCAAAGCTTCGACCATCTCGAGCCCTATGAAGCCACCACCTACGACAACAGCCCTCTTAGGCTCCTTGTCAGTGATAAAGGCATCGATTGCATCCATGTCAGCGAGAGTCCAGAGCTGGAATACATGATCCTTATCGACACCAGGAAGCGGGGGAACTATCGGCTTGCCCCCCTGTGCAAGGATAAGGGCATCATAGGAGAAGAGCTTTTCCTCTCCTGTCCTTGTGTTCCGAGCCTTTACCTGTTTGTTGGAGCGGTCAATTGCAATCGCTTCGGTATGGGTATGGACCTTGACCTTGTACTGGTCATCAAAGGTCTCTTCACTGGCCAAGATCAGCGATGAGCGGTATGCAATATCCCTGCCTATATAATAGGGAAGGCCACAGTTGGCAAAGGAGACATCGGCTCCTGCTTCCAGTATGGTAATGTTCACGTCGTTGTCTAGTCTACGGGCTCTGGCAGCTGCTGTAGCTCCAGCGGCTACTCCACCTAGTATCAAAAGGTCTTTCATCAGATTCTCCTATGGGTTACCTTAGAGAATATAATGCTTTTAGTTGCTAATGACAAGTATCTCATACATATATATCGATACAGACCGATCTATGAAAAACTTGGAGCTAAACTTCTCTATCCCAGAGGCCCTCTCTCTGAGTTTGCCTCTGGGATTCTATTGTTTATAAAAGCACTATGCTAAAAAACTTAGTTGGAAATGGAGACCTTTCCCACAACCTGGACACCCAAACCTTGGTTTGGAGTTTCGCTCACCACAGGAGTATATGACACCCCGATGGTAAGCATATCGTTGCCATCTTTATTGAGACCCAATCCATTACGGAGCGTTTTGTTGTACCGTGCTCCATACGGAATAGGTAGAATTGCTTGTACGATACGTTCTGCTAGCAAGAATATGGCCCCTACAACCATGGTATCCACAGCCAAATCCTTTAGGGGGTCTTCATACCCTGAAGATGATGCAGCAAGCATCTGTATAAAGAAAAGGTCAACAAGATACATTCCCATTCCTACACCAATGGTAGAGGCAGCTGTCCAGTCGGCAATTTGCCCGAATAGTTGCCCTCCTATGTCTCCTTGAAGCTTGGAGCCACCACCGTATCCAAGGAGTAAATTCTTCCATACTGGCCAAGCAATGGGAACCTGTGAATTTTCATACAGGTCGCTTCGTTGTTCAAAGGGCAGTTGAGAGAAATCATGGGTTTTGAACGTTTTTTTTAGGGAACCGAGTGTCGATCCACCAAGAGAGACCAGCTCTCCTTCAAGTTCAACGGGAATACCAGCATTCCTGTCAAAGGCAGCCAATCCTGTGCTCAACAATGATATGGCCAATGGTTCTGCAAAAACGGGAACAAGTACAGCAAGAATGAACAAACCACTCACGAGAAAACGTTTCATATCCTAGTACTCCTACAAATTTTAGGTAGTATACCATAGAACTCAGTTAGTGGAGAAAATTGTTGGCTCTCAAGCGATAAAAATGTAGACTCCAGCATGTATGACGTAAGAAAAACATTGCTGGTGTCTCTTCTCTTCGCCCTAAGGCTTACCCACAACCCTCATGATTGACCAACCTTAGCCTGTATCCTTTCGATTGCCCTCATACCAGGAAGGAACTCTGTAGAGATCCAAGCCCTCCACTCAAGTACCGTTTAGCGAACAACATAAGCGTTGGTTTTCTTCCTTCTTTACAAGACGATTAGTTCTCTAAAATAGCGTGTGAAGCCTGTAACAGAGCATCCACCTGCACGGCAATATGCCTATAGACCTTCTCATCCAGTTCCTTATACAAGGCTACATTCTCAGTGATAGGGGTAAAGGTATCCTTTATCTGCACCATGTGCTCTATCGCATCCTCGCGACTAGGGTAGATATCGAGTGCCAGGGCAACACAGATCGCCGCCCCTATGCTTGCAGAACCACTGACCACATTCCTCTTAGTAGGCACACCCAACACATCAGAGAAGATCTGCATGAAGACATCTCCCTTCGATCCTCCACCACTTATGATGGCCTGCTCCAATGCAATGCCCCTTTCCTCACACATGGAGAGGATATTGCCCTTCATGGTCATAGCAATGCCCTCCAGGATGGAGCGGAACATGTGCTTTCCCTTATGGGTACCATTGAAGCCTATCATGATGCCCCTTTCATGTGGATGCCCTGGTCGGGCAAGCCAGTTAAGGACTGTGTAGAGGCCCCCAGAACCAACTTCGACATCCTGTGCCAGGGTATTGAGATAATTCTCTGGGGTGAGGCCTTGTCTCTTCGCCTCATCCTCTATATCGGAGCCAAGAAGCTCCTTTATCCAGGTGACTGTCGACATGCCCCTTCGTATTCCATTGCTCTCATAGACGAACTCACCCTTTGTAGCACCTGGGTTACTCCAATAGGAAGTACTGTCGCCCTTGTACTCATGGCCCGCCATCATACTGGTGATGTAGGTTCCAAGCGAGATCAGGACAGTCCCATCCTGGGACAGACCTGATCCCAGCCCCTCTACAGCCTTATCGTTAGCTGTGGAGACTACAGGCAGCCCTACAGGGATGCCTGTTGCCTCACTGGCGAAGGGGGTAATAGTTCCCAGGATGCTTGAAGGGTCGACAAGCTCAAACAGCATCTCCCGTGGAGTAGTGTAGCTGGAAAAAAGATCCCCATCATCAAACCAGGTGAGCGTTTCAGGATCAATGGGCCACGGTCCCACATAGTTGGATCGTGTATCTTTCCTCTCCCCTGTCAGCCTATAGGTAAGATAGCCAGTCGTGGCACTTACATACGCTACCCTATCATCCTCATGCACATAGGGGGAGGCAAGGCGCACATCCATCCAGCTTTGCACAGGATGGGCAAGCTTCCCATCTTCCTGCATCAGGACCCTGCAGCATCTGATGGAGCCAAGGCCCACACCAACGATGTCCTTCGTATCATAGGGAAAGAGTGAGAGCGTATGGGTGCAGGCACTCTGAAGTGACGTCCACAGCTCATCATCAGGATGCTCAGCCCTTCCATCGGGATAGAGGACGATCTCCTGCAGGGGAACGGTATGGGAACATACCTCATTGCCCAGCAGGTCGAAGATAACGACCTTCGTACTTTGGGTGCCACCGTCAATTGCCAATATATACTTCTTCATACTCTTCCTATCCACCATAGCCTACATCTTCACTCTACCTTCGGCGGCTTGTCACCGCATCAGATATCCACCATCGACAGTAAGCACTGTCCCATTTACATACGAGGAGGCCCTGCTGGCCAAAAATACCGTCGCCCCCATAAGGTCAGAAGAGTCTCCCCATCGGGAGGCGGGGATATGGGAAAGGATCTCACCGTTGCGTTTCTCATCGAGTCTTGTCATCTCTGTAAGGGGGGTTGCAAAGTAACCCGGAGCAATTGCATTCACCTGGATGTTGAATTGTGCAAGCTCATCGCACATAGCCTTGGTAAGACCGACAATGCCATGTTTGGTGGAGGCATAGGCCGGAGACCATTTGCCTCCCAAGAAGGAGAACAGAGAGGCAATGTTGATGATCTTTCCGCTTTGTTGCTGTATCATGGGGATGCATACCTCATGGATCATCTCAAATGCAGCTGTCAAGTTTACAGAGACCATCTTATCCCACTCCTTTCGGCTATACTCCCTGACATCTTCAACATTTATGCTGATGCCAGCACAGTTGATCAGGATATCGACACTGCCAAAGGCTTGTACACAGGAATCCACTACCCTCTTGCACTCCCCATCCTGGGTGATGTCAGCCTCAATGAACTGATACTCTACACCACACTCCTCTACCAAAGCCTTTGTCGTCCCATCATCATCAAGGAGACTGGAGACAAGCACATTTGCCCCTCCCTTTGCAAGGGCAGTGCAAAATGCCTGTCCCAGGCCTCCATTACCACCGGTGACAATGGCATTTTTACCCTTCAGCGAAAAGAAATCCATAGTAAACTCTTTTACGTGCATTGTTGTTTCCCTTTTTCTATTCTTTCTATGAGTCCTTGGACAAATGGTAGTGCCTGCCCTTCAACAACGATATCAGAAATGCTACAAATGGGGGCATTCCTATTGGTATTTACTGCAATGATGTACCTGACATCCTTAAGGCCCTCCACATGCTGGATGGAGCCGTGTATCCCCAAGGCCATGTACAGATCGGGGCTCACTGTTTTTCCAGACTGCCCCACTTGCATGGCACGGGAGACTATGCCCTTGTCGACAACGGCCCTTGATGCACTCACCTGCCCCTCAAGTAGGGTTGCAAGCTTTTGTAGTTCCTGCAGTTCATGCATTCCCCCGCCACCTGAGATGAGGACCTTACTGTCCCTGATATCATAGGCGATGTGCTTTTCTTTCTTGCCTTTGACTGAAATTGTTCCATACCTGATGGTAAGGCCCTCAAGCGTAACAAGGGTAGTTTCAACTGTATGGGTGGGTGAGTATGCAAAGACACCGCTACGGACACTCATCATAACCGGTCCCTTCCCGGCAATACGGATCCCTGCCATGATCTTGCCACTATACGCGGGGCGTACCAGCACAGGCCCCGTATCATCGCAGGTAATGCGTGTCACATCAGCGACCAGGCCTGTATGGAGCGTCATCGCTACCCTTGGAGCGATAGAACGTCCCATGGGTGTGGCAAGGAAGAGGATAGCATCAAAGTTGTATCGAAAGTGAAGAACTGATACCACATCACTTATGCCCCTTTGATCGAAGCTTTGGAGTTTTTCGTCGACAAGGTGGAGGATCACATCAAAATGTCCCTGCAACCCTGTTGGTTCTCCGTTCAAGACCAGGGCATAGCTTTGCACCGTTTCATCAGTATACAGAAGACGTGCAACCTCCAGGAGGTGCAGTACATCCCCTGTGTATCCCTGTTCCATATAGAGCAGTACTTTTTTCATATCATATGAATCCATTGCTTTTCAAAAAAGCATACACCACTTCCAGGCCGTTTTCATCAGGGGCAACTATCTGCTTCTTGCGTTTTTCATAGACCTTCGTGTAGGTGGTGACCACCTGTGTGCGGGAACCCTGCAAGCCTACTTCATCGGCTAAGAAGCCTAACTCCTTATTGGAAATATGCTGCATCCTATCGGATACATCCAAGTGCAGGTTCTTGTAGCGGACATAGGGCAATCGGTAGGAGGCTTCCCGGCTGAGGCCAAGCACCGCAGGCATGGCAACCTCATAGGTAGTGATTGCGTTTTCATCCTCCACCTCTACCTGAGCATGATTCGATGAGAAACGCTCCCTGTCGATGGCATGTATGTTGCCCAGGTAATCGAGGTCGAGCACCTGGGCGATCTGGGAAGGTACATGGGAAGTGTCCCCGTCGATGGCATGTGTTCCTGTAAGGATGACATCATAGCAAGCATGTGCAAGATACCTGCTGAGTATCTTACTTGTCACATAGGTATCACTGCCTGCAAACAGAGGGTCTGCGATAAGGGTTGAGGTGTCAACTCCTACCCTGAGGATGTCTTCAAGCAAAGGTGTAATGGATTTGGGTGCCATGGTTACCACTTCAATACTCGTTTGGGGATCCCTCTTTTTCATCTGCAAGGCAAAGCCAATGGCACACGCATCATCGGGATTGAGGAGCATGGTGCTACCACCCCTTTGTATGGTGTGATTTTCATAGTCATAGCTAAAGGTATCCACGTCAGGAACAAACTTTACAACACAAAGTATATGCATCAGTACACTACCCTCATATCTCCCCCAATACAACAGGGAACCCAAATCTAAGCCATTGCAACAAGAAGCAAGTACAACCCATGAGAAAAGAAGAGAACAGAACAAACAAGGAAAGCAAATCCTGGGGGGATTCTCCCCCAAAGGGAGAGACCCTCCAGGATTACCCTATGGTTGGTCCCTCTCTTCGCCTACTGAATGTATTTCATCCCCTCTTCCTGGGGGAAGATCGTCCCATAGTTCATGATACCCTTGGGATCGAATGCCTCTTTCAGCTTTGCAAGCATGTAGTATGCTGAGCCATGTTCGTCCTTTGTCCACTCACTGCGATATTTTCCAATGCCGTGATGGTGACACATGGAGCCCCCCATCCGTATGGTCTCTTCCACTATGATCTTCTGCAGGGGATGATGGTAGATGATCAGCTCATCCTCAGGCTCGCACAAGATCTTGTAATTGTAAACGAAGTACATGTTGGTCCCGTTCAGATACGAGTGTGATGAGTGGCCACCGAGCATGGTAAGATCCTTCGCCCTGTCAAACTCGTTTCTGATACGCTTTATCACATTGTTGTAGATCTTGGGTATGGTCTCCCAATCGGCAGATATTTCCGTGGTAAAGCCACTGTGTGAATCACTCTTTTGCATACCGATAAACTCATCATCGATATCCTGCTGGGACCAGTTCAGCTGGTTGAACCACTGCTCTATCAAGGTACTGTCCACCTGCTTCACCAGGTTTTCCCTATACTTCTCGACAGCCTCTTCTATAGCGGCAACTGTAGCCTCTACGATGCCTTTGGGACCCTCCGCCATGAACAGGAGCACGCACTTGTTTTCATAGAAATGATAGAAGTGCTGTGCTGCATCCTCCTCAGAGTAGGTCCTTGCAACAGAAGGCCTGAAACCATTGACCATCACTTCCCGCAGGACCTTGATTCCGGTTTCCACATCCTTGACCAAGTATCCCAAAAAGGTATTGTTTTCGGGATAGTGCTTGAAGATCTTTATCGTAACTTCAGTGATATAGCAGAGCGCCCCTTCATTGCCGATGGCAATGTGTCGGATGTCAGGGCCACCGGAACGGCGAGGAACATTCTTGATCCTTGCGATGTGTCCATCAGGAAAAACACATTCTAGTCCGACCACCATATCTTCGATCCCCCCATACAGGGTGGAGAGCTGGCCAATGCTGCGCGTTGCTACCAGGCCACCATACTTTGCAACAGGTTTTGACTGGGGGGAGTGACCGGTTGTATAGCCGATCTTCCTCAGCTCATCTTCCAAAGTCTGAAGGGCAACCCCTGCCTGAACGGTAGCCTGGGAGTTGTATGCATCAATCTTCACAATGGAATCAAGGTGCAGTGCATCAATGACGATGGTCGTATCCTTCCAGTTTTCAAGCCCCCCTTCAGTTGCTGTCTTGCCTCCCCGGGCAATGACGTTTATCGCATGCTCATTACAGAACATGAGCAGCTTGCGTACCTCTTCTGTGTCCTTGGGGTAGACAATAGCCAGGGGAGAGGGAACGTTCAGGACCTTGCGTGCCTTGGCATACTTCTTGTATCTGTCTGCCGCTGCATCGTAAAGCTGCTCCTTGTCTGTGTTGACTTGCTCATGTGAAAGCATTGTTGTTATTTGATTAAGTATCTCTTGTGTATGCACCAGTAATTCCTCCTAAGGATACCCTGAGGGCACCCTCACTATCGTTGGTCTCCCCCTAACCTTAAGGGCTAATGGATAGAGCGTCAAGGAAAATGGAAATATTTCATGTAAACAGCGGTAAATATTGTAAAATATGGAAAACTTTCCATTATTCTATACAAAATTACAGAAAACGTGATACACTTCTAAAAGAATAAGGACTATAAGAGTATGATACATATTGATTTTACTGCCTTGAATGCATTGGAAAAAAGCATCCATGGAAAGCTCCAAAGCGCAACAGCCAGCCAACCTACGCTCCGTATCACCGAAGCGGCCCACCTGTGTGGCTGCTCGACATCCAAGATATCCAAATTCACCAAGAAACTCGGCTTTGCTAACTTCAAGCAGTATGTTGCATTCCTCTACGATGATACAGAGACAAAGAGACAAGAATCCTCAAGTGAATTGGGCAGGATACAACAGTTCATCACCAATTTTGACGAAACGCTGGTTGATGATATGATCGCCCTTATCGCTGGTCATGAAAGGATAGTCCTCTTTGGCTATGGCCCTTCCCTGCTGTGCGCCCAATATATCGAGTATCGGCTTCGTACAGCATCATCGAAGGTGATCATAGCGGTGGTGGATGACCTGAGTGTAGCCTCAATGACTGATGCTTCTACACTTCTTATCATCTTTACTGTTACAGGCGCGTATAGGGACTTTGCACCCATGTACAGCTCAGCTTCCAGGAAGGGAGCTACGGTTGCCATGGTAGCTCAGAACTACAATATGTCCTTGCTTGGGCAGTGTGATACGATCTTCTTCCTTACCGACACCCCCAACTCTGAGGGGAAGCTTCCACACCAGAGGTCGCGGACACTCATCTTCATCTTCATGGAGGAGGTCATCCAGAGGATAGCAGGGGAAAACCAGCAGTAAGGATGATACATCGGCGATTGCAGAAGAAACAAATCAAAGTACTGAGGTAAACTTCATCGGCTTTGAACATGAGCGGATGGGTCTGGTCGATTCAAAAAGTCACGAGAGAAGCATGGTAAATACAGATGTTTTGCACGAGCTACGCATCTCTGATGGTCAAAAAAGCTTTGTGCACCTGATTGGAGCGCAAGGAACCTAGTATGACTCATGCATTCACAATGGCAAGGAAGTCCTCTACGGTAATCTCTGCAAGCATGGAGAGTATTTCATCCAAGGGGATGTCCTCGATGCGCTTGAACCGGATACAGGACTTGCCCATTTCAGCTTTCAAACCATGCTTTGCAAAGGCCTGTTCCACCTGTTCCCTTGTATCAGGAGAGGCATAGATTGCCATAGGATAGAGGGAGCAGTAGTGTTTCTGGGCAGCCAAGGCAACAAAGCTCAATGGCTGTTTGTTGTAGGTGGTGCCGGAGACCTCAAGCGGTACTTCATAGCTGATCATACCCCAGCGAAGTGATTCGACGAAGCCACTGTCAATGCAAGCAACCAGTTTACCCCGAACCTCTTCCACAATGGCTCTCCATCGGTCAGGTAACTGTTCGATATACTCCTGTACTGTCTTGCTGTCAGTCTTCATAGTTAGTTGTTGTCCTTAGGTTCAAGGGTATAGATGGATGAAGGAAATGGCTACGGTAAGGGATTCAGTGGAGCATATGTCCTTTCTTAGACAATCTCACCCTACGCCATTTCAGCCATGAAGGCCTTGACAGCTTCAGGGTGTTCCTCAAATACATCACGTTCTCCCTTGAGTATCTTCTTCAGTATCAGGCGCATGATGCCCTTCTGCTCGGCAAAGACAATTCTCCCACCAAACCATCCCTTGGCGACAGCTGCATCAAGGAGTGACTGGGGGAAGTTGTCGACAAACTGTTTCTCGTAATTGTCTTTGTCTGTACTACAGATGAACAGCCCCAGCCTCTTCGTACGCAAATGCGCTTCATGCCTTGAGCAAAATTTCCGTAGGGATCCTGAAAGGTGGCCTGCATGTATCCCACCTCCTAAGATAATGGTATCATATTCATCGATTACAAGCTTGTTTGCCTCTTTTCTTACATCAAACAAGTCCGACTGGTTCCCCTCTGCAGCAAATCCAGAGGCCATGTGTTTGGCACACTCAAGGGCGTACCCTTGATGGGAAGAATAGATAATGGCAATCCTCATACTTCATTTCCTCCATAAGCACTATTGCTTGTATGACTATATCATCGATCAAGTTGTTAAGAAAAGAAAAAGATGGTATCTCTCTGTGTCAAAAACTCAAAATTTTTTCTCGACAAACACCCCATCACAAAGTAAGATTTTCTAGAAAGAAGATTTTTTTACTGCAATCGCTGGAATATTGTATTCCTGACAGCAATAACCTACAAGAAAGAAGGTTTCCCTCTTACACATGCAGTATTTTTGAGAATTCAGGGACCTTCCAATACCGATAATTGAGGTTTTGCGTACGTAAAACCATTCTGTTTTTTTGTATCTACCTTGTTGGCTCTTTGCAAGACAGATTCGTAGGAGTGTTTCGTGAGAAGTCTAGCTCGAACAACAATCATATTTCTTATCGTGATCCATAGTGTCGGTGGATGCATATTTGCAGCAAATGAGGCTTCATACCTTGAGAACAGTGAAGCTAGCCCAATGATAGTCGATAGCTCAACATTAGGGATAGGATCGACTACCCATCCGAAAGCTTTTTATGTTGGAACGATAACAATCAACACGATTGAGAATTTTAGATTTTTCATC
>CAZTXW010000062.1:0-11402 GCA_964617345.1 uncultured Sphaerochaeta sp.
CGTTGGAAGCTCTGTACGAGCAGTACGGGCGCTCTGGCTTCACGGTACTGGACTTTCCCTGCAATCAGTTCAAGGAGCAGGCTCCTGAAGAGATTGCAGAGATCGATGCGTTCTGCAAGCTGAACTATGGGACCAAATTTCCCCGCTTTGCCAAACTTGATGTCAACGGTGAGGGGGAATCCCCCCTGTTTGCCTTCCTGAAAGCTGAGAAGGGCTTTGCCGGCTTTGATCCCGATCATGAGAAGACACCCAACCTCATCAAGCGCTTGCAGGCAGCCGATCCTGCCTACGAGCAGGACCCCTCCATCAAGTGGAACTTCACCAAGTTTCTCGTCGACCGCAGGGGAACTGTTGTAGCACGGTTTGAACCGACAGCCAGCTTTTCCTCCATTGCATCGGCAATAGAAGCATTGCTGTAGGACCTTCCCTTGACAAAATGGGGGAGGGGCAGTAATATTATGTTATAAGTTGTGAAAAACATAATCGCGAACAATAGAAAAGGAGAGTTCCATGAGTGTATATGATATTACCGTGAAAGGAAAAAAAGGGGAGGACATTTCTCTCGCAAAGTACAAAGGCAAAGTGCTCCTGATCGTGAACACCGCTACCCAGTGTGGCTTTACCCCACAGTATGAAGACCTGCAGGCAATCTACGATACATACAAGGACAAGGGATTTGAAATCCTTGACTTTCCTTCAAATCAGTTTGATGGACAGGCTCCTGAATCCATCGATGAAATTGACAAGATCTGCAGCCTTACGTTTGGCACCAAATTCCCAAGATTTGCCAAGATTGAGGTCAACGGGAAGGGTGAGAGTCCGCTGTACACCTACCTGAAGCGCAAGCAGGGTTTCAAGGGCTTTGACATGAACCACAAGATTGCACCGATTCTGCTGGAGATCCTGACCAAGAAGGATCCCGACTATGCGAAGAATCCTTCCATCAAGTGGAACTTCACAAAATTCCTCATAGACCAGAAAGGCAATGTGGTGCAGCGGTTTGAGCCTACCCACGATATGGCTTCCGTCTCGGATGAGATTGGTAAGCTCTTCTAGAGTCGAGCATTCAAACACTATGAATCCCAATGCAGCGTTGTCCCTCCCAGGGGGCAACGCTGTTGTATTCAGTCAGAGCCTTTATGTGCCTCATACGCCAGCAATAGGGCCCCTTCCAAGGCGGTTCCCTTGGTCGGGCAGACGACAATATCAGGGGGAAGTCTCTGCAAGAAGAGGCTTCGTATGGTGTTGTCATGTTCAAGAACCCCACCTGCGAGGGTAAGGTGAGCGGCAAAAGGCTGCTCCAGTCGCCCCTGGACTGATAGGACCAGCTTTACCAGTTCATCAGCAGCTTCGCTGAGGATAGCCTTGGCAAGCAGGTCCCCCTTGTTGGCATACGCAGTTACATAGGGGGCGAAATCAGCGACAGCGGCCTTGGTCAGGTTCTTGTCATTGAAGAAGGGCACACAATCCTGCCAATCCTCCAGATGGAAGAATGAACGTATCGCCTTGTCCATGGAGGTTTCCACATCACGCTGTTCCCGGCTCCTGAGCGTTCTTCTCACTGCCTGGATCGCTATCCACCAAGCCGATCCCTCATCCCCTAGGGCACTGCCCAGACCTCCTGAGCGTACCATCTTCCCCTCTTCATTACGTCCGATGCAGATCGAGCCCGTTCCTGCTATGAGAGCCAGTCCGCTGACGGCCATATGTGAGCCTGTCAGCAGTATCTCTGCATCGCTTGCAAGGATACGGGGAAAGTCACGGGAGAAGTACGTGTCAAATACAGCTTTCCATTTGGCCTGTTCCTGCTTGCGGGCAAGGCCTGCGCTGCCAAAACAGAACCCCTTGATGGGTACCCCTGCCAGTGTCGGTTGCGCCTTGGCTGTATCCAGGAGGGAGAGCACATGCTTGCTTGCCCTGTCAAAGCCTACTGCATAGGGATTGGAGCTTGCTCCCTCCTGCTGAAATACAATCTGTTTCTCTTCATTCCAGATGGCTAGGCGACAGCGGGTGCCACCTCCATCGAGTGCATAATATAACCCTTTCATAGGGCAAGTATGGGATGGGCTGAGCCACGATGCAACATATATTTTCATTTGTTGATGAAAATATGTGCCAATGTGGTATGCTAGAGAGTATGCAAGGATGTACCACTCTTTTACAACAAGCGCTCCCCTACCTTTCGCCTTCAGAGGCGAAGGTCGCCTCGTACCTGCTTCAAAGCCCTGAGTTGGCGGTGAAGATGAGCATCACCGCCCTAGCCAAGGAGAGCGGCAGCAGTACTGCAGCTGTCGTCAGACTCTGCAAGCGGCTGCAGTTCGAAGGGTATGGCAGTCTCAAGCTCGCCCTGGCCCAGGAGGTGTATGGAAACAGTGAACCTCGTACTGCAGGACCCTACATCTTCGACCTCACCAAAGCGGAAGGGGTCTCCTCCATCGCGACCATGATGGTCGACAGTGCCTGTTCAAGCATCACCTCCCTGAAGGAGGTACTATCCAGCTCACACCTGGAATTGGCTGTGGAGAGCCTGCTCAGGAGTGAGAAAATTCTTCTTGCAGGAATCGGTGCCTCTGCCCTGGCTGCCATGGACCTCTATCAGAAGTTGGGAAGGCTAGGGCTGTATGCCAGTTTCCCCAGCGAGAGCGACCTGCAGATCGTCAACGCCTGTGCCTTGGATGCCAGGAGTGTAGCCGTAGTCTTCTCCTACTCAGGTGAGACAAAGACCATGCGCCAGGTAGCCCAACAGGCAAGGAAGGCAGGAGCTACGGTCATTGCTGTCACCCGTGTGGGAGGCAACTCCCTTTCCAAGCTTGCGGATGTGGTGCTCACTGTCCCCGACAGTGAAGCCCTCTATCGTCAGGGAGCGACCCTCTCGAGGTTGAACCAGCTGATTGTCGTCGATATCCTCTACAGCAGCCTCATCGCAAGAAGCCCCGATGCCGAACGCTCCCTGACGACAACATGGAAGGCAGTCAGTCATGTGGGCAGGCTGAGGGAATCCAAAGAGTAGGATGGGATACGCTAGGCATGGATAGGCTGGGGATAGGGTAAGGCAAGGCCAAACCAGGAAGCCAGGAAAAGGACTAGAACTCTATTCCCTCTCTGCGTGCAGGGAGTCCAGCACTCGTGAGATGCTTCCCTCACTGCGTTGCAGCAGCTCTGTTGCCTCAAGCTTGCCGACAGAGAGCAATCCCATGGTTATGGCAACCTTAGTATTGCTCCCGGAGAGTTCAAACAACTCAATTGCACGCTCTTGCGTACATCCTGTTACCTCACGTATGAGCCTGTGTGCTCGGAGGATGAGCTTTGCATTGACCGGCCTCAAGTCGACCATAAGGTTGTTGAATACCTTGCCTATGCGGATCATCGCGGTGGTGGTTATCATGTTCAGCACCAGTTTCTGGGCGGTGCCTGCCTTCATCCTTGTCGAGCCGGTGATGATCTCAGGGCCAACCGGAACAAAGATGCGATGCTCCTCATCGATGAGGTCAAAGACCGCAGTGTCCCTGTTACAGCTGATGGCACCTACCTTGGCCCCCAGCTTTTTTGCATAGCGCATCGCCTCCACCACAAAAGGGGCTCCCCCGCTTGCGGTTATGCCAACCAGCACATCAATGGATGAGAAGTCATGGTCCTTGAGCGTCTCTATGCCAGCATCCCCATCATCCTCTGCCCACTCCACAGAGGTTGTGAGGGCTTTCTGGCCTCCTGCAATGATACCTTGCACCATCGAAGGGTCCACCCCGTAGGTCGGAGGGCACTCGGAGGCATCGAGGACACCAAGCCTTCCACTGGTTCCAGCCCCGATATAGAAGAGGCGCCCACCCTTGTTGAAGGAGGCGACCACATCATCGACGACGGTCGCTATCCTGGAAATTGCCGTTTCTACGGCAAAAGGAACTCTCTTGTCCTCGGCATTGATGATGGCCAGGATTTCCAGGGTGGACTTGGAATCGATCCTGTAGGAGAGGGGGTTGCGCTGTTCTGTTTCCATCAAGGGTTTCATTGAGAGCAGTATATGCTGAATATCTTCCTATGACAACAATATTTTTCATGATTTTCTTTTTGATAATTGAAAAATATTTACATTGTGGTATGATTTCCTTGTCTGTTGCCTTAGATCCGAAGCTGTCGTACCATATCTGGGAAGGAGAGCCTATGCGAGTAAGCGGTTTGGAGCAGATAGCATCATTTCCCCGTCTCTTTCAGGGCAGGAGACTTGCCCTTGTCACCAGTTCAAGTGCTGTGGACGCTTCGCTTCAATCCAGTATTGAGGTTCTCTTTTCACAGTATGACCTAAGGGCCCTGTTTGCCCCTGAACATGGAATCTTCTCTGATGGTGAGGCCGGCTCACCTGTAGCATCCTGTATCGATGCCAATACGGGCCTTCCTGTATACAGCCTCTATCAGCATGAGGGGCAGAGCCTCTCAAATGAGATGGTCGAAGGCATTGATGCCTTGGTCTTTGATATCCAGGACCTGGGACTGCGCTTCTACACCTACATAGCAACCTTGAAGAACCTGCTCATCGATGGTGCTTGCCTGGGCCTTCCTGTCATAGTCCTGGACCGTCCCAATCCCCTGGGTGGGGTGGTGGTTGAGGGCAATATCCTGGGCAAGGACTCCTTCAGCTTTGTGGGGCCGGCAGCCCTGCCCATCCGCTACGGCATGAGCATAGGCGAGCTCGCCATGTACCTCAATACCGTACAGGAGATAGGGTGTGATCTTTCTGTCGTCCCCCTGCAAGGGTGGAAACGGAGTATGTATTTTCCTGATCTAGGCCTGCCCTGGGTGATGACAAGCCCTTCCATAGCCCACTTCTCGACCGCGCTTCTCTATGCAGGGATGTGTCTCTTCGAAGGGACCAACCTCAGTGAGGGACGGGGCACCAGTGCTCCCTTCTCCCTGATAGGAAGTCCCTATCTTGAGCCATTCTCCCTGAGCAGGAAGGCCAATGGACTTGGACTTGCCGGAGTGGGCTTTACCCCCGCACACTTCACCCCTACCGCAAGCAAGCATGCTCATCAGAAGTGCAAGGGGTTGCAATTGCACGTCCTGGACAAGCATACCTTCAGACCGGTTGCTACAGCCCTGGCTTTGATCAACCTCATAGCAAAAGAGTACCCAGGCGACTTTTCCTTCTTGCCAGCGAGCAAGGAAGGGTCCATGATGAGCTTTGAGCGGTTGGCAGGCAAGGGTACCATACCCATGCTGTTGGATGATCTTCCCCACCTTATCCATACATGGGAAGGGGAGAGTGCCCTATTCAGTGAGCAGAAACAGAGGTTTCACCTCTACCAATAAAGGAGTTATCGTGAACATCACCAAACAGGTTGGACAACATTTTGTCTGTGGCTTTCCAGGACCTACCATGGACGAAGCCTTCAAGGAGGCTGTCAGGACCCATAAGATTGCCAACGTCATTCTCTTCGCCCGGAATATAGAGAGCAAGGAGCAGGTGAAAAGGCTCTGTGAGGATATCCAGGCCCTGGTACGCAAGGAGTGTGGCACCGATGCCATCATCGGCATCGACCAGGAGGGGGGTATGGTCACCCGCCTCAGTGAGGACTGCACCAATGTCCCCTCAGCAATGGCGATCAGTGCTACAGGCGAGAGCTCTTCTGCCTATGAGGCGGGCGTCATCACAGCCAGCGAGCTGAATGCCCTGGGTATCATGTGCGACTTCGCCCCCGTATTGGATGTGAACAGCAACAAGGCCAACCCGGTCATCGGGGTACGCAGCTACGGCGATACCAAGGCAAAGGTCATCGAGTATGGCCTGGCCATGGCCGAAGGCTTGCAGAGCAAGGGCATCATGGCAGTGGGCAAACACTTCCCCGGCCATGGGGATACTCACCTTGACTCACACCTTTCCCTTCCGAAGGTGGTCTCCGACAGGGAGGGGCTTGAAGAGCATATCGAGCCTTTTAGAAGCGCCATCAACGCAGGACTCGAAGGCATCATGAGCAGCCATATCCTTTTTCCCGCACTGGAAAGAAAAGAGATTCCTGCCACGATGAGCCGCTCTATCCTCACCGACTTCCTCAAGGGGGAGCTGGGCTTTAAAGGTCTTGTCTTTACCGATTGCATGGAGATGCAGGCTATCGCTCGCTATTATGGAACCGTTGAGGCATCACTGTCTGCCCTACAGGCAGGAGCAGACCTGGTGTGCATCAGCCACCATGTGGATCTGGCCTGCAAGGCCATAGACCTGGTATCTGAGGCTTTGGATGATGGAAGGCTTTCCAAGGAGGAACTCTCTGCATCCACCGAGAAGATCCTGCTGGCAAAAGCAATGCTTGCAGACCAAGAGAGGCTCGATTTCTCCCTGGTGGGGTGCAACGATCACAAGCAAAGGTCCCAAGATCTTGTGGAGAAGTCCCTATGTCTGGTGAACGACCGGGACTTCCAGGTAGGGCAGAAGCCGTTATTTGTCGCTCCCCGTCTCTTCAATGCGACACATGTCTCAAACATGCATGAGAGCCTTTCCTTTGCCCCTGAGATGGAGAGGCGCCTGGGAGGTGGCTCCATGGTCGTCTCAGAGGACCCCCAGGCCGAAGAGATCGAATCGGTTGCCAAGATGGCTGGGCACTACAGCTCTGTTGTGGTAGGGACCTATAATGCTCACCTCTATACCGGGCAACTGGCCTTGGTGGAAAGGCTGGCGAACCTTGGCCTTCCTGTCTGTGCCGTCGCCCTGAGGAACCCCTATGACCTCTCGAATCTTCCCCCATCGGTGCAAGGATATGCGGCCTTCGCCTATAGGCGGGAAGTCCTTGATGCCCTGGCCAAGGTCCTGAGAAGGGACCTTGTTCCCACCGGAATACTTCCGGTACGATTATAGGAGATTGCTATGCCTGATATGTTGGTAAAACTGTATGAACTGCCTGAAATGGATGAAATCCTCTCCCTTGTGTATGGTCATGGCATCGAGATCCGCCGTGCCATGGCCCCTGATAAGGTACGTATCCTCGCCTGGATAGGGGAGCACTCCTCCCAAGGGGCAGTGGGGGAGGCTGATGTCTGTTTCAGCCATACTCCCATCTCCCTGTTCCTGGCAACCAGGGGCAAGGAGATAGTCGGCTATGCCTGCTACAATGCTACTGCTCCCAACTTCTTCGGTCCCACCAAGGTGTTGGAAAGCGAGCAGAAGAAGGGTATTGGCAAGGCCTTGTTGCTCAAGAGCCTCCATGCACTACACGCCCAGGGGTATGCCTATGCCATCATAGGAGGGGTAGGGCCGCACCATTTTTATGAGAAAGTGGTTGGGGCAACCCTCATCGAAGGGTCAAAGCCCGGTATCTACAAGGACTATCTGGGGGCAAGGGAGTGAGAAGGGTGGACAGCCTTGCCAATAAGGAGACAAAGCTGGTCATCGGCCTGATGAGTGGCACAAGCTGTGATGGTATTGATGCATCCCTGGTGCGGATATCAGCTTCTGGGCTGGAAACCCGTATCCAGGAGCTTGGGTTTGTCTCAATACCCTATGAAAGATCATTTCGTGAACGTCTGATTCTCCTCGCCCAAGGCAAGATCGGAGGTAGTGAAGAGCTGTTGATGGTCTCCCTCCGTTTGGGTGAGCTTTTTGTCCAGGCTGCAAAAAAGGTCTGTGACCAGAGCAATATCCCTTATGGACAGATAGATCTCATCGGAAGCCACGGTCATACCCTCTACCACATCCCTAAAGGTCGACAGTATTTTGATTCGGAGGTGAGGGGGTCTTTGCAGGTAGGGGAGCCTTCCTTGCTGGCAGAGGCCTTCGGGTGTGCTGTGGTCAGTGACTTTCGGGTACGCGATATGGCAGCAGGGGGGCAGGGAGCCCCCCTGGTACCCTACACAGAGTATCTCCTGTTTCGTGACAAGGGCGAACATGTAGGACTGTTGAACCTGGGTGGTATAGGCAATATCACCATCCTGCACAAAGGGTGTACGCCTGAAGAGGTTCTAGCCTTCGACACCGGGCCGGGCAATATGGTCATTGATGCTTTGGTCTATCGCTATAGCGAAGGCCAGAGCTACTATGATGTGGATGGAGAATTGGCTAAGCAAGGAGTCATAAGCTACTCCTTGCTTGCGTGGATGGAGAGCATGGATGAGTATCTGACCCTCCCTCTTCCAAAGACCACCGGCCGGGAGCGCTACGGCAAGGAGTATGTCGATCGTCTGGAACTGAAGCGGGAGAGTCTCGATCTCTCAGAACTGGATCTCCTTGCAACGGTCACCGAGTACACAGCCCTTTGTGTCTCCAGGGGACTGGAACGTTTTTCCAGGGCTGGTATCGAGCGCCTTATCGTCAGCGGAGGAGGCAGCCATAACACGACGTTGCTCGCCGCACTCAAACGGTATTTGCCTGATACTGTGATCCTGACCCAGGAAGATATCGGCTATAACAGCGACAGCAAGGAGGCTGTTGCCTTCGCCGTTCTTGCCAATGAGGCTGTCTGCGGGCGGGCAAACTCCCTGATAGGGGTCACAGGAGCCAGCCATCCTGTTGTTATGGGTAAGATTCTCCTGTGATTGAAAAAAATTTTCACGGTGTCAAAATATATTTGTAAAAATGTTTGTTGCCCTATCACCATTTCAGTGCCTATAATGAAGTGGAGCGACTCACTCATCCTGCTTGCTGTTGTACCTGCCTGAGTACCTGAACGTACGAAATACCGCGATGCGGTTTTTCACATACTTTAAGGAGGGGACTATGAAAAAGACCCTGTTGGTTTCTCTGTTGGTTATCACGGTTGTTGCACTTTCCCTGAGTGCTCAAGGGGTGCAAGAGAAAAAGGGTGGGGGGCCCATCGAATTCTCCCTGTACTACTCTGACAACGCAACGCTTCCGTTCAAGCAGGATTGGCTGACGGTCACAGAGGCTCAGAAGCGGGTGAATGCCGATGTGGAGTTTGAGATCATCCCCATCGCCGACTACCAGACGAAAGTCTCCCTTGCCCTTAATACCGGCACTAATGCGCCTGATGTCATCCTCTACCAGTCGACAAAGGGAGAGAATGCAGCCCTTGCCCTCAACGGGGCTTTGGTTCCCATCAGCGACTACGAGGCGTGGACTCCGAACTTCAATGCGAGGGTGAAGGAGTTTGGCCTTGAGGACGATGTTGCCCTGTTGAAGCTGAAGGACGGCAAACGCTACTTCCTTCCTGCCCTCTTCGATGTCCCGTTCTATGATGGTGGGCTGATCTTACGTGAGGATCTGCTTGCGAAGTACAACCTGAAGACACCGAAGACCTATGATGATCTGTACAATGTGCTGAAGGTCTTCAAGCAGAATAACCCCTCTTCCTATCCCCTGACCATCTTGGCAGGCCCTAGGGTCCTGTACCGCATGACCATGCCATCATGGGGTATCTCCCTGGGCAAGAATGGTGCCAGCGGCACCAATACACTCAGCTGGGACTATGCTGCAAAACGCTATTTTGCAGGTGCTATCAGCGAGGAGTACAAGAGCTATATCACCTTCTTCCACAAGCTCTATGCAGAAGGGTTGCTCGATCCTGAGATGGCCGAACCCATCGATGGGGACAAGTGGTCTCAGAAGCTTGCTACAGGTTCCTCCATGGCAACCTATGCCTACTATGACCAGATCGGAGGCGTGACTGCCACCAGCAAGATACCTGGCTTCAAGCTGGAGATGTACCCCGCCCTGGCAGGCCCTGCCGGTGCACACCACCAGCCTAAGAGCAAGACAGGAAGTGGCATCCTTTTCCCATACAAGACCAGCAAGCGTTCTGATTTTGAGCAGTTGGTCCGAACTGTCGACGAGATGTTCTTCTCCACTGAGAATGCAAAGCTCTGGTGTCTTGGAGTCGAGGGGGTCACCTACACGATGAAGGATGGCAAGGTTCAGTTCGTCCCTGAGATCCTCAACTCTAGCGAAGGCATCTACAAGAGCCTGCAGGTGAAGTACGGCTGTGGAAGTGATGTCACTCAGATGGTATGGGTCAATGCACGTGAGATGACCAAGTATGATGCGAACTATGCGAGGATCAACAAGGAGGTCGAGGCGATGGGCAACGTCATCCAGGCCATCCCTCCCAATGCGAAGTTTGACGACCGCCAGGCTGAGGAAGCAGGAACCCTGCAGACTCCTCTTTCTGATGCGTTCGAGCGTTGGAACTCAGCCTTCCTGACCGGAAACAAGGACATAACCCGCGATTGGGATGCCTATGTAAAGGAAATGAAGAACCTTGGTATCGAGAAGTTTACAGCCTTGTATAACGCCAGCCTATAATACTGGCACTATGTTGTAGGTCCTGCTCGTACCTAGGGCAGGGCCGATTGTTGTTGGAGGGATGGATGAAAGCAGAGAAGGGGACGGTCAATACAATTTCAACAAAAAAGTACTTTGCACGGTATTGGCAACTCTATCTGATGCTTGTCCTCCCTCTGTTGTATTTCCTTGTATTCAAGTATGCCCCGATGATAGGCAACGTCCTTGCCTTCCGTCGCTACCGCCCTGGGATGGGGGCTTGGGGAACCGAGTGGGTCGGCCTTACCTATTTCAGGAGGTTCTTTGAGGATCCTGCCTTCTGGAGGGCCTTTCGGAACACGCTGGTGCTGAGCTTGCTCAACCTGGTCGTCAACTTTCCCATTCCCATCCTCTTCGCCATTCTAGTGAATGAAGTGCGTCACCTTGCTTTCAAGAAGGTGGTGCAGACAGTTTCCTACATGCCGCGCTTTATCTCGACGGTGGTCGTGATAGCCATCCTGGGAGAGCTACTTTCCCCTTCTAGTGGCATCATCAACATCATGCGGGAGAAGCTGTTCGGCTTGGATGCGATATACTTTTTGAATGACAGCAAGTATTTCCGCCTGATCTATGTGCTTGTCGATACGTGGCAGTATACCGGTTGGACGGCCATCATTTACCTGGCGGCCATCACAGGTATCCCTGCCGACCTCTATGAGGCGGCTACAATTGACGGGGCGAACAAGGGTCAGCAGATCATATACATCACCATTCCCTCGATCATGCCCACCATCATGGTGATGCTGATCCTCAATGTCGGGCGTCTGCTCTCCCTGGGCTTTGAGAAGGTCCTGCTGATGTATACCCCGGATAACAGCATGGTCAGCGACATCATAGATACCCTGGTCTACCGTACGGGCCTTGCGAACCAGAACTACTCCTATGCGACGGCCATCGGGCTGTTCAGCGGCCTGATAGGCATCGTGTTGGTCGCAGGAAGCAACAGCTTGAGCAAACGCCTAACCGGCGATGGGATCTACTGATATGAGAGCCTATAAGACACGATCAAACTTTCTGTTCAACCTCCTGGTACATGTGGTGATGCTCACTTCCCTGGTGCTTTGCCTTATCCCGTTTGTCTACATGGTCGCCCTCTCCCTTTCCAGTCCGAAGGCGATCATCAACAACGAGGTGTTTCTCTGGC
>CAZTXW010000063.1:0-11382 GCA_964617345.1 uncultured Sphaerochaeta sp.
GTGACAGCCTTTTTGTTCTATTCCTATTCTATATTTTCTGTTTCTGCTCTTATCTTTTTCTTTTTCTTGTTCTCTATCTAGCGCAGGACGCGTCCGCTTCCATCACCGCCGGCAAGCGCTTCAACTTCACTCTTCAAGGTCAGGTTGAAGTCACCTCCGATGGAGTGCTTCAAAGCTGATGAAGCGACTGCAAAGTCAATTGCATACTGCTCATCATCACCGTATTCGCTCAAGGCATAGATGATGCCAGCTGAGAAGGAGTCTCCCCCACCGACGCGGTCGATGATGTCGGTTATCTCATACTGCTTGGAGACATAGAAGCCGGTCTTGCCGTTGATGGCAGCCCTCCAGCCATTATGGTCTGCACTCTTGCTTTCGCGCAGCGTTACGTTGACCACGCTGATGTTGGGGAACTGGCGCTTCACCTCGGCTGTAAGCTCCTTGTAGACATCAAGGTCAAGCTCGCCCTTGGTCACATCAACCTTAGCTTCAATGCCAAGGCATTTCTGGATGTCCTCTTCGTTAGCAACGATGACATCGGCGTATTTGGTCAGCTCACGCATCACCTCTACTGCAGTCTTTCCATACTTCCAGAGCTTGTTCCGGAAGTTCAGGTCGATCGAAACGGTCGCACCGGCCTTCTTAGCAGCCTTCATGGCCTCAAGGGTACAGTCTGCCGCGCTCTGGCTGATAGCAGGTGTTATGCCGGTGACATGCAGCCACTGGGCATCGCCCAAGATTGCAGGGAAGTCAAAGTCTGCAGGCTTTGCAAGGGCTATCGAGCTCTCCGCTCTGTCATAGACAACCATGCTGGGGCGCTGGTTGGCTCCGGTCTCCAGGAAATAGATTCCTACACGACCATCCTTTGTCCTGTTGATCGCTGAGACATCAACACCATATTTCCTTACCTCTCTCAGGGCAGCTTCGCCGATGGCGTTCTGTGGAAGGGCAGTGACAAACTGCGCTTCCTTACCCAACAAGGAGAGTGATACTGCTACGTTGGCCTCACCACCACCAAAGGTGGCTTCCAATAGGGGAGACTGAAAGAACCGTTCATGGCCGGGAGATTTAAGCCTCAACATGATCTCACCAAAGGTAACAAACTTCTTACCCATACAATCCTCCTAAAATATTTCCTGTACATTCATTATTCTCTTGATATTTAGAATCATAGAGGGTATGCTGAGCTCTGTCAACATTATTTTGAAACAACGTTTCATAATTGGAACCAAATAAGGAGAATTACCTATGCATGAACAATTATTTGCACAGATCCATGACATTGGACTTGTCCCGGTCGTCAAGATAGACGACGCATCAAAGGCAGTGGGATTGGCAGGAGCCATGATCAAGGGAGGCCTTCCCTGTGCTGAAGTCACCTTCCGCACCGATGCTGCTGAAGAGGCGATCCGCAACATTACCAAGGCGTACCCCGATATGCTCGTAGGAGCTGGAACTGTCATCAACGTCGACTATGCAAAGAAAGCAGTAGGTGCTGGTGCCAAGTTCATCGTATCCCCCGGTTTCAACCCCACAGTTGTGGACTGGTGCCTGGAGAACAGCGTACCTATCGTCCCTGGCGTATGCACGCCCAGTGATATCGAGCAGGGCCTCTCTCGTGGACTCTCCACCCTCAAGTTCTTCCCAGCAGAGGCTTCCGGTGGTGTGGACATGCTCAAGAACTTTGCAGGACCCTTCCCCCAACTGAAGTTCATGCCCACCGGAGGTATCAACCTGGCTAACCTCGGCACCTATGCCAAGCAGAGCAATGTGCTCGCAGTCGGAGGCTCCTGGATGGTCAAGGCAGACCTCATTGAAAATGAGGATTGGGATGCCATCAGGACCCTGTGCAGTGATGCGGTAGTCGCCCTCCAGGGCCTTGAGTTTGCCCACATGGGACTGAACAATGACGGAGTCGAAGAAGCGGAGAAAAGCATCGCAGGCTTTGCAGCGCTGGGGATGAGCACCAAGCGTGGGGCCTCCTCCACCTTCATGGGTCCCTTCATCGAAGTACTTCCCAAGCTCTACCTGGGAAAGAACGGACATATCGGTTTCCGTTGCTTTGACATAGAGAGAACCCTCTCCTACCTGGCCAATTTCGGCTTCACTGTCAACGAGGAGACCATCGCTCGCGATGCCAAGGGGACCATCAAGGTCTGTTACCTCAATGAGGCCCTCAGCGGCTTTGCCATCCACCTCATCAGGGCATAACAAGCAGAAGGGAGAGCCTACCTCACCGTAGGCTCTCTCCCATCCATCCCCTACAGTTCAAGCACATGAACAAGAGAGAAGAGCCTTCGTATCTTTACGAGGGCACTTCTCTCTTGTATTCTCTAGGCAATGAAACTGCACAGTATGCAAACCAACGCCCTCACGGACAAACAAGTACATTCAGTCAAAAACCTGCAACAGATCTGTTTCCAGTATGAAGGGCTGGAGAATGAGCCGTTTCTCTCCAACGAGATGAACACAGACCCAAGCCTTCCCTGCTTCTTCCTACAGTATGATGAAGAGAGGCTTGTGGGCTTCCTTGCAGCTTTCTGCCCTACAGCAGAGGAGGTGGAGGTCACTGGCTTTGTACATCCCTGCTATAGGAACATGGGTATCTTCTCCTCTCTCGTTACGAAAGCAAGAGGCCTCTACACCCCTTTGCCATTCCACCAGATGCTCTTCCAGGTGGAGAGCTCATGTGACAGCGGGAAAGCGTATGTACGTGCCAGGTTTCCCCATATCGACCGCAGTGAATACCGCCTGACCCTTTCAAAAAGCCGCTGGCAGGCAAAAAGATCTGCAATCCCCAAACGCGGCTCACTTGTTGAGGCTAGGGGAGAATACCAACAGCTGTTCATCAAAACAGCGCAGTACCTCCTGAAGGAGGATTCTGGGTGTATCCATCGTATGCTGGGCAATCCCGAACGAAAGGGCTACCTCTATCTCTATGAGAAGAAACCCGTTGGAGTCCTGCAGAAATGCAGGGAGAGCGAGAAGCTCACCATGCTTTATGGGGTTGCCATAGATGAGAGTGTCCGTGGCCAAGGCCATGGCAAGGCGATGCTTGGGCTGGCACTTGATATGTTCCTTGCATCCAGTGAACATATTTCCCTGGAGGTTGATTCCCAGAACCCCAATGCATTTGGACTATATTGCGCTTTAGGATTTGAAATTGACTTCCAAGTTGACTATCATAGCTTGATTTTGTCTTAGCTAAAACTCTTTGGCTCTCTATTTGGTTCGCCTTTTATTTTCTTGACGCCACCATACGGTGAGGGTAGCATACGTATATAATCACAACATTTCCCTTTGGGAAAGATTCATTCGATGGAGGATACTATGAAAAGATTACTGGCTATTCTCATGGTTCTGTTGCTTCTTGCCCCTTCCCTGTTTGCTCAAGGTGCACCTGAAGCCACCCCAGCAGCTCCTGTTGCTGCTCCCGCTGCAAGTTCCGGTAGCGTAAATGCCTACACCACAATGGAAGAACCGCTGGCTGCAAAGCTGTTCAAGCTCTTTGAAGAGGAAACAGGCATCAAGGTCAACTTTGTCCGCCTCAGCGGTGGCGAAGCTGTAGCACGACTGGAAGCTGAAGCTTCCAATCCCCAGGCATCCATCTGGGTCGGTGGAGTAGGCCTCGATCATATCACAGCCAAGAGCAAGAACCTCACCACCCCCTATGTCAGCCGCTACGCTGCAAAGACACCTTCCCAGTTCAGGGATGCCGATAACTACTATATCGGTCTCTATGTCGGACCCCTTACCTTTGTCACCAACCTTGACAGGGCAAAGGAACTTGGCCTTGAAGTTCCCCGCAGCTGGGCTGACCTTACAAAACCCCAGTACAAGGGATATATCCGTGTCGCCAATCCAAACTCCTCCGGCACGGCCTACAACGTGCTGACCACCATGCTTGACATCTTTGGAACCGAAGACAAGATGATCGAGTACATGAAGGCCCTGGACAAGAACATTGACCAGTACACCAAGAGCGGCTCTGCCCCTGGCAAGAGCGTAGCAACTGGAGAGATCCCCATAGCTATCGGCTATGCCCACGACCAGGTAAAACTCAAGGCAGCTGGTTCTAACGTCGTCATAACCGCTCCTAGCGAAGGAACTGGCTACGAGCTGGCTTCCATGTCCCTCGTTGCAGGAGGCAAGGACAGCGTCAATGCAAAGAAACTGTATGACTGGATCCTCTCGAGTCCCAAGGCACAGAAGACCTTCACCGAATGGTATGTCGTACTTGTAGCTGATGGAGCTGCAAAGCACCCCGATGCCCTGGCTATCAGCGACATCAAGACTGTTGTGCAGGATATGGTTTGGGATGGAGATAAAGTCAACAAGACCCGTCTGCTTGACCGTTGGACCAATGAGATCGGCAACAAGAGATAATTACCTTTGGTAATTCTAGCTTTCATACCACCCTGCAAGCTAGCCTTGCAGGGTGTGTGTCAATAATGGACAAACTAGATGTTTACAAAAAAACGTATTATTCAGTTTTGTTTCGCCGCTCTGATATTCCTCTCACTCGACCTATGGATGTTCAACACCCTTGCAACAAACTTCAGAAGCTATGAGGAGCTGCGAAACTTCAATGAGATCGCACTCTTTTCCCAGACTGCTCCTGAAGATGAGGCAATACAGACCTACGAAAAGTGGATCCCCACAGTCAAGGATATCATTGCAGGCGCTCGTGCCTTTTACTTCTCCTTTGATGAGATGCAAGGCGACTTTGTTCCCACCACAGGTTCAGAGACTAACTACAGGCTTTGGGATGAGAACAAGAACAACCCAGAATTCAAAAAGGCGATGGAGAGTGTCTACTATCTTGAGCCAATGAAACTTTCAGGATCCTATAAGGCAGACTACACACTAGATGCTGACCAGCATAGCAATGGGACCATAGACTCCCAGGTATATTTTGTACCGGTAATCGATGAGAACGGCTATCAGGCAAATGGCGCCATCATGATCTTGGTGCCAAACAATACGGCAACAGGGTACATGAACCTGCTTCGCACCATTTTCATCGCAGCAGCTGTAATCTTCCTCGGCATCATGCTTGTCATCACCTTCACCCGGGACCCCATAACAGGGTTCATGGTCCTTGCCCTCTTTGGTATTGTCATAGTCTTCGTCGCCTATCCGCTTCTGGAAGCGGTGAGGCTCTCCTTCATGAAGGATGGGGTCGTATCACTGCAAACATGGAAAGAGACGCTCTCACCCACCTACCTTGTAGCCATGTGGGGCTCTCTTCGCCTTGGAGTGCTGACCGCCTCCATCTCCACCATCGTGGGGTATATGTTTGCCTTCCTCATCGAAAGGACCTCCTTCAGGAAGAAAAAGGTGATGAGCACCCTGGCAACCATGCCGGTCATCTCCCCACCCTTCTCGCTGAGTCTCTCCATCATCCTCCTGTTCGGGAACAACGGGCTCATCTCAAAACAGCTGTTGCATCTGAACACCTCCATCTATGGTCTTGCCGGCCTGACCATTGTGCAGGTTATCGGGATGTTCCCCATCGCATTCATGACTATCAGCGGAGTCCTCAGGCAGATCGACTCCACCGTTGAGGATGCCTCGCTGGACCTCAGCGCCTCCAAGTGGCAGACCTTCAAGGCCATCACACTTCCTCTCTCTGCCCCTGGCATCGTATCTGCATGGTTGTTGGTATTCACCAACTCCCTTGCAGACTTTGCCAACCCGCTTCTGCTCAGCGGTGACTACCGGGTCCTCTCAACCGAGGCGTACATGCTGGTTACAGGACGGAGCAACCTCAGCGCAGGATCGGCAATATCCTTCCTCTTGCTGATGCCAACCATCACAGCCTTCCTCATCCAACGCCAATGGGTTGCAAAGAAGAGCTATGTGACGGTAACGGGCAAACCCTCGACAACCCTTACCGAGCTTACCAACAAACCGGTACGCATCTCCCTGGAAGTTGTCTCCTGGACCTTCATCGGTTTCATTGTCGCCCTCTACCTGACCATTGTGGCAGGATGCTTTGTGGTGAACTGGGGTATTGACTACTCCTTTACCCTTGCAAACTGGGGGGAGGCTCTCTCGCGAGGCTGGACGTCCATCCGTGACACGGTCACCCTTGCCGCGATAGCAACTCCGACAGCTGGGCTACTAGCGATGCTGACGGCAATGCTGCTCGTGCGCAAGAAGTTCCCCGGTAAGCGACTGCTGGAAGTGGTGATCATGACCCCCTATGCAATACCGGGAACGCTGATCGGTATCAGCTACATCCTGGCATTCAATAAGCCGCCGCTGTTGCTGGTGGGAACAGGGGCCATCATCGTCATCAACTATGTGATCAGGGAACTGCCCGTAGGGGTGGAAAACGGCATCACTGCCCTCCATCAGATAGACCCCGCCATAGAGGAATCAGCTGCTGACCTGGGTGCCGATGTCACCACAGTATTCAGGACCATCGTGCTTCCTCTGGTGCGCCCTGCATTCCTATCGAGCATGTCCTACACCTTCGTTCGCTCGATGACTGCAGTCAGTGCCATCATCTTCCTCATATCGGCTCGTTGGAACCATCTGACCGTCCTCATATTCAACTTCTCTGAGAACCTCAGGTTCGGTCTGGCCAGCGTCTTGTCAACCATCCTCATCGTCATCGTGCTCTCCGTATGGGCTCTGATGCAGGTGCTGGTCAAGGATGACAAGCTCACACAAAAAACTATTTCAACCCGGTAAGGGGGCTTTCTATGTTGGAAAAAAAGAGTGTATCAGTAACGCTTGAACATGTGACCAAGCGGTTCAAGAATGTGAAGGGAAAGAAGGATGTCATCGCTGTCAATAAAGCCGACCTGGTCATTGAACCAGGTGAGCTGGTGACCCTGCTCGGGCCTTCAGGTTGTGGGAAGACTACAATGCTGAGGATGATTGCGGGCTTTGAATTGCCAACCGAGGGAAAGATCTTCATTGGCAATGAGGAGATCACCATGATGCCTCCAAACAAGCGCGACACAGCGACCATGTTCCAGAGCTATGGCCTGTTCCCCCATATGACGGTATTTGACAATGTGGCCTATGGCCTGAAGCTGCGTAAGATCCCAGCTGACCAGATCAAGGAGAGGGTAAACGAGACCCTCGCCATGGTCGGTCTTGCCGACTATGGCGATAGGGCCCCTTCCAAGCTCTCCGGTGGGCAGCAGCAGCGGGTAGCCCTTGCCAGAAGCCTGATAGTAACCCCTTCGGTCTTGCTATTGGACGAGCCGCTGTCGAACCTCGATGCCCTGCTGCGCGAGCAGATGCGTGTGGAGATCCGAAAGATTCAGAAGGATCTCGGTATTACAGCAATCTATGTAACACACGACAGGGTGGAGGCGATGAGCCTTTCAGATCGTGTTGTAGTCATGAAGAATGGCTTCATCCGCCAGATCGGTCCTCCTGCGGTAATCTATGAGCAGCCGAACTCACGTTTTGTTGCTGGCTTTGTCGGTAAGGCCACCTTCTTTCCCGTAACTGTATTGAGGAAAGAGGCAAAAAACTGGATCTGCCAACTCGGAGAAAGGGAAGCTGTCGTAAGCCAAGCAGGTGACAATGTAGAGGTCGGCATGGAAGCAGTCCTGATGGCAAGGCCCGAGTCCCTCAGGGTAGTGGAACCAGGGACAGGGCATATCGAGGGGAAGGTCCGCATGAATGTCTATCTGGGAAATAGCCTGGAAGCGTTCATCAGCACCTCCTTTGGCGAGGTCCTGGTGCAGGTTGACGACCCTCATGCGAAGAAGATATTTGCAGAGGGTTCTGAAGTCTCCATCGACTTCGCCCCCGACCGTGTAAGGCTGCTCAATAAGGATGAGGAGTAGGGTTTTTCAACAGATGGATTCATTCATCCTCCGAGGATAAACCAAGAAGAGAGTGTTCGGTTCTCGTAACTATTCTCAAACACAAGGGGAGTGCCATAGTTGGTACTCTCCTTGTGTTTGATCATCTCCTATCTGATGCTTTACCTGTGAAGAATGTTGATAGCCCTAGGCGCCAGGCAGTGATAGTTTTACGTAAGTACCCAGGTAAAATATCTGGATTTCAAATAATATTTCATGGCTACCAGACTTAATTGTCTAAAAGACTATTTTATTATCTATTAGTATTTACTAGCATTTTAATAGGATAGCAAACCTTTTGACAGATACCTTTTTACATGCCTATACTTTTTCTAGAGATAGAAAAAAGGAGCAATGTATGGAACATCACGTGAGAAAAGGGATGCATCCCTTGGTCGTGGTCTTCATCCTGTTGCTGTTGCTGTCCTTCAACTCCTGCTCGCATACCCAACAAGAAACCACAGAGGCCCTGTCGTATTCTCCAACCTTCATGGAATTGGAGAAATCGCCCGTTTCCGTTCCACCTCTGGCCACTGGATATGGACGGAAGTATGAAATATTGGGGATGGAGGACTTCTCTACAGTCCATCGAGGTCCTACCCCTGGCTTCAAGCTGGGAGAAGGAGGGACATTTCCTGTCGAATCAGATGATTACTGGATTGTAGGAAGGTCAGAGGGATACAAACAGTATCTCCAATACTATTTGACTGACAATGCAAGCCTTCCGCTCAAGGCAAAGGGAACGTATGAGATCAGTTTCACCTACAAGGTGCTCGAGACTCCTGACAAGGGGTTTGAGACCATTTTCTTTTCCAACACCGGGGCCTCGAGAAATGACTGGGTAGAGGCGAGTATCTTCATCAACGAACCTGCTGGCAGCGAAGGCAGAGCTTCCATGCAGGCAACCCTGAAACAGTATGATGATTATCAGGTGCTGATGAATATCATCAATAAAGGTTCGATTGCCGTAAAGGATATCCAGATAAAGGACTTGAGCGATGGGACAATCGTGGCCCGTGAGGATTGTAGAAGTGTTGTCCATACTCAATCCCTGATGCTCAGAGGGGAAGGGGAATTCCAAGTCAAGCCAAGCACCATCAAAGAAGGAGCCTTCAGCATCGTTACCAATGGGTTTACGAAACTGTGGACCAACTACCAGCTTGTCGAGTTTCCCAAGGACACGATCATCGGGTTGGAATTCGACTACAAGGTCTTGAAGCGGACAAAGGATCCTGAACACTTGGGGTGGGTCAGGCTGTATTCAGCAGCAAAACCCCACCAAGGCCGTAGTGCCATGCAAATTCCAGGTTTCGAGGTTACACAAGGCCACTATAGTGGTGCCTTGAAAACAGGAGAGGTCGATGACCTGTATGTTTTGGAGATAGGCATCAATGATGGTTTTGAGATGGAGATAACCAACTTCACGATAACCAGACAAGACCCAGTTCCCAGAACGATAGCCGAAAACCCAGCCCAACACCTCAAAGAGGCACAATTCCCCCGTCTTGGGAACTTCTTCTCCGCGTATGGGGAATGGGTCGCCCATGATGGAAGCGGATCGGCTAACGGGGAGAAGCCTGTAATGGCGTTCGCAGAGCTTGAACGCCTTCTTGCCTACAGTGATGTGGTGGTAGGCCTACACCCGATGTACAGTCTCAATGATCCGAGCATCTCAAAGAGGCTTCGATCCCTTAATCCCAATATCGTGCTGCTCCCCCGCATCGATACCCACCATCATCAAAACCACCCTGATTTCAAGAAGGAATTTTCCAATCCCTTGACAACAGCTGAATTCTTGATGCTCAAGGGCATTGAAAAGGATTGGCAGTTGCAAACGACAAAGGGCAAGGTTATCAACCTACAGGATGGGTACAGCATTATCCCACTCAACGTCTCTCCTTTCTGTCCGCCGAACAAGAAAGGCCAATCCTATCTTGAGTATTGGGCAGGGAGCGCCTTTGACCTGCATGTGAAGGATGGAACCTGGGATGGCCTGCATCTCATGGACCTCTACAATCGAGGAAATGACCTGATCGCTGGTGTCTATTCCAAATCCAAGGTCGATGCGGACTACAACAGGAACCAGATCAAGGATGAGACTCCGCCTTGGATTCATGAGATGACCGCAGCTGCCTCGCTGACCATGATCAGGAATATGAGGGAGAAGGTAGGATTCGACGAATTGCTCGTCACCAGCAACTTCTTTGACAGTACTACTGCAGCCTTGGTCAATGGATCTGCACTGCTATTCTTCAATGGGAACTGGTATCTGGACCGTGACACCAAACGGTTTGCAGAGGCCCAGTGGTGCTGGACAGTGAACCAGACTTGGGATGTGGCGAAACAGTACCATGACCCCTCTTTCATGCTTTTGCAGGCGTCACCGGTGTTCGGCGATACAGTACCGGAGGATAAGAGAAAACCTACAGCTGAGGATATTGCCTTACAAAGGTTTGCCCTGGGAACTGCGCTGTTGACCGATGCATTCTATGAATATGATCTGGTTGACGGCCGAAGCGCCCCCTATTTCTTTGATGAGATGCTGGTGGACGCCAATGGATCAAGCACCACCGCCCTTTCAGGAAAAGGCTGGCTTGGTAAGGCCCTTGGTGATGCAGAACACATGATCTCAAACAAGGAACAAGTATTTGCCATTGAGAAACCCATAATCCTGGGTGATAGGAGTCCTAAATCCAAGGAACTCTACAGAGGTCGCAGCAAGAGCGCAGAACGTGAGCAATACCTCGTCGAGTTCGACTGGAAGATACTCTCCACCTGCACTTCACATCCAGTAATTGTGACCTCTGTGGATGACAAGTGGCATGACTTCTACTCGCTACACTCCCTGCTGGTGGGAAGCGGTGGACACATAGCATTCCATACTACCTTGGATCCTAAGAAGGAGCTCATCTATAGTGCATATGTCGGGAGAAAAGGGAGTGTGGAGATCACCAACTTCACGATCAGCAAAGCAGATGCAGGCCTCTATCGAAGGGACTTCGAACATGGGATAGTCCTGGTCAACTCGTCAAACGAAGAGAAGACTGTGAGTTTATCCCAGATTAAGGGAAGTCTTGGAAGGACGAATATCAGGCGTATTGCCGGAAGACTTGATACAGCGACCAATACGGGAAAGATAGTGACAGAAGCCATTGTTCTCAAGGCCCATGACGCTATAGTCCTGATCGCCAAGTAGGATAGAGTCACCCATATTTGACAAGTGTAGATTTGTATTCTGGCAAGGTGGTTTTTGGCCACCTTGCCCTATTTCGTACACAAGAACGAGCATGTTAGAGATTGCTGATGGTGACACCCTCTTCTATGACCAGAGGCTCTCCTACCCCAGTCACCTCAAGGCCTTGCAAGCTCAGATGCACATTCCTCAGCCGTATGCCTCGCTCTATGAGAGAAGGCAAGCCTTGGGTCATCTCACTATCCTCAATAGGCCCAAGGCCATCTGGAGCAACACCAAACGAGCAGTTCTCTATGCGCAGGTCGGTTATCGGCTCTTCAGGCAGACCGACAATGAAGGCCGCTGAGGAGCGTG
>CAZTXW010000064.1:0-11368 GCA_964617345.1 uncultured Sphaerochaeta sp.
ATCTGCTGAGAGCTGATGTATCCGCACTTCCAGTTACAAATACATTAGTCTAACAGCCATCCTTTCCCAAGAAAGGGGTTACAACAGATGCATTGCATGGTATACTTGCACTGTCTTGGATGATACAGCAACTACACTCTGGGAGGCGTGAATTGATAACACGTGACCTTCGCATTTCAATCCGAACAAGGACTGAGATGGATTTTTTTTCAGCATTGTTTCCCTCTTCAACCGAATTGGGAATCCTATACAGACAGGCAAATGAGCTTGCTCACCAGTACAACCTGAAAGCAAAAGAACGTGGAAGCAACGAATATGTCTCAGCGGGCAAGCTCCACGCCATTGCTGTGCTGCATCTGCTCTATCAGACGGTCCTCACCCGATATCTCAGCGATACCGAGCCGGATTTCTTCAGTCGTCTCACAGCCCTGGTGAACAAGAATCATGCAGTCAATGGTGTGCTTGCCTTCTATATGAAAGAGTTCCCATCACCTCTCTTGCTCGATCAACAGCTACCTCTGGACTTCTTCTACGATGAATCGCTCAGGGGATATTTTGTCCACCAGGTCATGCTGGACAACCCAGCCCTGATCAAGGCGGCAAAACCCTTCATCGCCCCTGAGGGGCTTTCCTTCCCCAAGGGTGCACAAGCCCTCACAGCACTTTTGGGCGGCTATACACAGAGCTCTGCCCTGGTGGCAAACAGCGATGAGGACATCTTTACCTTCCTTACCAGACCTTCAAAACTCTATCCTGACTCTCTGCTCGACCAGATAAGCTACATCATGGACAGCTGGGGAGAACTGTTGCCACCGGAGCTCAAGGCCCTGCTGCTGCGGGCCATAGACTATGTCAAGGAGGAGGAAAAACCTCATTTTGGGGGACCCGGCGGGGGAACTGCCCCTACCTTTGTTCCTGACTACAGCTCCTTCAATACCGAATATGAGGCATTCTCAGCCGACCGCAACTGGATGCCCAATGTCGTCATGATAGCCAAATCGACCCTGGTCTGGCTTGACCAGCTCTCCAAGGAGTATGGCCACCCCATCACCACGCTCGACCAGATTCCCAACCAGGAGCTGGACAACCTGCATGAACGGGGTTTTACCGCCCTCTGGCTTATCGGTATCTGGGAACGCAGCGTCGCTTCCAAACGAATAAAGAACCTTTGCGGAAACCCTGAAGCAGAAGCCTCCGCATACTCACTGAAAAACTACGAGATAGCCTCCTCCATCGGAGGATGGGCAGCACTGGACAACTTGCGCCAAAGGTGTGCCGACCGCAGCTTGCGCCTTGCAAGTGACATGGTCCCCAACCATACGGGTATCGATGGGGACTGGGTATTCAATCATAGCGAGTACTTCATACAGCAGAGCTATCCTCCCTTCCCCTCCTATACCTACAATGGGGAGGACCTTTCGGAGAACCCGGATATTGAGATCAAGCTGGAGGACCACTACTACGACCAGAGTGATGCTGCGGTCACCTTCAAGAGAAGGGACCTGAGAACCGGGGAAACCTCCTACATTTTCCATGGCAACGATGGCACTACCATGCCCTGGAATGATACCGCCCAGCTGGACTTCCTCAACCCTGCAACAAGAGAGGCGGTATTCCAGCAGATCAAGCATGTGGCGAAGAACTTTCCCATCATCAGGTTCGATGCGGCGATGACCCTTGCCAAGAAACATATCCAACGGCTCTGGTATCCAAAACCCGGCCATGGTGGAGATATTGCAGGAAGGGCCCAAAGCGGACTCGATGATGCGACATTCCACGCCCTCATCCCCCAGGAGTTCTGGAGGGAGGTCGTTGACCGACTTACTGAGGAGCTGCCCGACACGCTCCTGCTTGCTGAGGCCTTCTGGATGATGGAGGGGTATTTCGTACGCACCTTGGGCATGCACCGCGTCTACAACAGCGCCTTCATGAATATGCTCAAGAACCAGGAGAACCGGAAGTACCGAGATACCATCAAGGGCACCATCAGTTTTGAACCGGAGATTCTCAAGCGGTTTGTCAACTTTATGAACAACCCTGACGAAGAGACCGCAGTCGCCCAGTTTGGTGATGGCGACAAGTATTTTGGCGTCTGTACACTGCTGGCAACCATGCCGGGTCTCCCGATGTTCGGCCATGGCCAGATCGAAGGGTACAAAGAGAAGTATGGCATGGAGTACAGAAGGGCGTACTGGGATGAGAAAGTCAACCAGTGGATGCTCGGCGAACATTACAGAAGGATCTTCCCCTTGTTGAAAAAGCGCTATCTTTTCAGTGGTGTGGACTATTTCCACCTCTTTGACCTTGTTGATGGAGCCAATGTCCAGGAATCTGCCTTCTGTTACATCAACGGGACAGAACATGAGAAGGCCTTGGTGCTCTACAACAACCAGTACGATAGCGTACAGGGATGGATAAAGAACTCAGCCCCCAAGCTTGAGAAGCAGGGTAACGACAAGAGAACCGAGATACTCTCCCTCGCTGAGGCGATGGGCCTTACCGTAGGTGGCAGAAGATATGTGCTGTATGAGGCCTTTCCTGAAAAACTGACCTACATGGTCCCTTCGCTGAAGGTCTTCGATGAGGGAGGATACTTCCACCTCAACGGATATGAGGCAAAGGTACTCCTGAATATCAGGGAAGTGGAGGATGTGGACGGCACCTATGAGATGCTCTACAACACTATGGGTGACAGGGGGATCGAGAACATTGACCAGGAGATCCTCGCTCTGAGACTGAGGCCTGTATTCAAGGCCATGGAGAACCTGCACAGCACTTCGTTCAAGAAGTTACTCTCCTCCCTCTTGAGGGGAGAGGGGTCTGCCAAGATCGAGCGCAAGCTGATCCTTGCCCTTGCTGAGGCCTATACCCATCTGGGTGTTGTGGTGGAACAGCTTCATCCTGTTGCTTTCAAGGCACTGCCTTCCAAGCCGAGGGAGATCAAGCCCGCTGAGATGCTCAAGGAGATCCAACGCTTGACGTCCCTCTTCGCCAAAGACTCCCCGGAACCCTATTTCAGCCAGGGAATGGCCATCATGGACGAGCTGCCGTCGATCATTGCTGCATCACTGTTCCTCAAGCCTTTCATCCATGAGGGAAGCACCCTCACCGATGCACTTGTTGCAAGTGACAAGCTACTGCTCGCACGTTTCTTCGGTGAGGAGCTGCAGCAAGCAGGCTTCAGCGGAGAACATGCCAGGAAAGCCTGCCACAGCGCCGCCATCCTTGCTGCTTCAGCCACCATGGTCAGCTCTTTTTCCGATGAAACACCACAAAAGGTCCTCTCTGTCCTGCTGACAGACAAAGGGGCGAGGACCTACGCCAATTGCAACGAGTATCAGGGCATAACCTGGTACAAAAAGGAGGCAATCCAAGAGATTATCTATCTCTCTGCTCTCTCATTCCAAATGGTGGGAGGTATTACAGATACCCTCTCATATGTGAAGACACTCACTGAGGCAGAGACAGCAGCAGGCTATAAACTGAACCTTCTCCTAGGAGATGTGAATGATGTTTGATTGACTTGACGCTACCGATAAGATACTCTTGGAAACTATGAAGACGTGGATAACCTATCTCGCAGCAACAGCCTTCGGGCTGGCTGCAACACTCCTATTTGGAGATTCTGGCCTCTACCAGCAGATCATGTATACCGCCACAGCCCTGTTTGTACAGCTGGGCGGATTTATCCTGATCCCTATAGTGTTCTTTGGATTCTCTTCCGCAGTCGCCTCCCTGAGAAAAGATTCTCTGGGAAGGACCTTCAGCTGGACAACCATCCTCTGGAGTATCCTTTCGACGGTGTTGTTGGTGATGGGATCTGCCCTTGTGTTCCGCTTCTTTCCAACCAACTTCCCTGCCAGCAGCAGTGCAGGATCCGAAGCCTCGATCATCGGAGCCGTTGCCCCACAGTCCCTGTCCACACTCTTCAGCTCGATGCTCCCGGTAAATCCCTTCTATACCCTGGCATCGGCTGAGAGCTTCCTGCTTCCCATCATAGTCATCGCCCTGATCTTCGGCTTCTTCCTCAAACCCGATAGTGAGGTCATCCGTCCAGCATATGTGACGATGAACTCCTTGAGTGAGACGATGTTCCGCATGGCCAGCGCATACAGCAGATTCGGCCATTTCCTGATTTTCTTCACCTCTTCCTACTGGTTCTCCCGACTGCAGAATGAAGGCACGGTCTTTGTCGCCGGACGCTTTTTGCTGATGCTCATAGCATCGACACTCCTGGTCCTGCTTGCCATCCTTCCACTACTGTTCGGCTTGCTGACCCGTTTCAGGGTAAACCCCTACAAGATACTCTACCGCATGCTCGCTCCTGCCATCGCAGCCCTATTCAGCGGAAGCATCTTCTTCAGCAGCCCGATAACCATCTCCCATACGAGGCACAACCTCGGTTGTCAGAAACGGGTAAGTGCAACAGCAGTTCCCCTCTATACCCTCATCGGCAGGGGTGGTTCTGCGATGATCGCAACGCTGAGCATCACCAGCTTGCTGTATGCGGCCCTCGGGACCATGCCCTCGGACAAGGTCATCCTCCTGGTGGCCCTTGCCAGTGCATTGTTCTCCTATGCCAGTGCCCTCTATCTTGGCTTTGAGGTTTTCTTCATCACCATCATAGCACTGCAATTCCTGAAGATAGACCTCTACGGAGCAGAGATGACCCTCATTGCCCTGATGCCCATCCTCAATGGATTCGGCACACTGGTAGACTCCTACGTAGCGGCCTTTGGTTCTGCGTACACCTGCCAGGTTATGGGTGTGAAACATGAAGCCTCTTACAGGGATATTCTCTAACGGGTATGGCCAAACGCGTACGCTTTGTATTTTTGGGGTTCCAAATCCTCATAACCGTCATGTTCACTCTTTTTTTTGTGCACTCACTCCTGCTTGCCCAAGCACAGGGGGAGCTCACCTTAGCCCTGAACCATATGCTCCCCTCGCTGATCCATCTTTGGATCACCTTGATCGCAGCCATACTGCTCTGTGTATTCTATAGGGCAAACATAGGGGCGGAGGCTCACTTCCTGCCTCTGCTCTTTCTTATGATCTGTCTGGGAAATGTGAAGATCCTTCCGCTGTACTACAACCTTTCACACATCATGATACTCAGCCCCCAGTGGATAGGGATCCTCTACCACTTCGCCTTCCTCTTCTCCTCATTCCTCTTTCTGGCTTCAGGGTTGTTCCAGCAGACAATGAACCCCCTTCGCCTTGGCCAGTATGCTTTCATAGGGGGGAGCTTTTCCCTTTTGCTTGCAATGTTGGTACCCATGTCGACCAATACCTCCTCATTTCTCAAGGAAGCAAGCATAACCAACAACCTCTTTCTGGGTGTATCGGTCATGATAAGTGCATTGGCACTGCTGACCTTCATCATTGCCATCTTTGAAGAGAGAGGAGGCAGGCAGATCATAAGCCGAGGTCTCTCCTTCATACTGATGATTACAGGCAACGCGATGGTAACCATCAGCCAGGACATTCTCTACAACAGCATCGGCCTCATCCTCTATGTTGCTGGGACGACGCTCTTGATCCTCGTCACCAGGACCTACCATATCTGGTCCTAGTCGAACAGAGGCTTCATCCCTTGCTCAGATACCAATGCGTCCATCTTTTCGTCTGAAGGGTCAAGCAGACTTTCACTGGCCTTCTGCAACAAGGTCGGCAACAGGGTGATATCCCCTGTGCTGTTTAGGAACACCTCGGGATTCTGCAGCACCCAACCGACTGAGAGGGCGATAGCGGTAGGATCAGTGAGGGGTGCGTACCAGGTGGCAAAGGGATTCACCCCCTCTCCAGCCGGACCTCGTGCAAGGGCTTTGATGGTCTGGACGGCAACACTGCGTTGCTTGCAGAGCTCCATAAGCTGATTCACATCAGAGCTGTACTGGGGATTCTGCATCATCGTGTAGTTGTAGGGAAAGAGCACCGAATCAAAATCATACTTCATGAGGCTCCGATAGTGCATTCTGGGGGCATCCACCCCATGTCCGGTAACCCCTATATACTTGATCAGGCCCTGCTCTTTCGCTTCCATTGCGGCTTCAAGGACTCCACCCTCTCCCATGGCAATCTCCCACTCTTGCTCATCAACAAGGAAGTGAAGCTGCCAGAGGTCTATATGGTCGGTCTGCAGTTTCTCAAGCGATTGATGAAGATGTTCCAGGGCACCTCTCCTAGTCCGGTCACCAGTTTTGCTTGCAAGGAAGAAGGAGTCCCTATCACGCTTCATCCAAGGACCAATCCTCAGTTCAGCCTCCCCATAGCTCTGGGCAGTATCTATATGGTTGATGGAATACCTCTTGAGAAGATCGTAGGTCTCATCGGCCTCTTTCTGCGTTACATTCCCCAATGCGGCAGCTCCAAAAAGCACCCGACTGCTCATATGTCCAGTTCGTCCGAATTGTTTCTTTTCAATCATGGCTTATACCTCCCCTGCAGTATACCACAGGAGAAAGCTGGACTAAAGGAAGAGATAGTGAGATGCAGGTATCATCGCCTGAAACAGTTCGTTTTAGGGTGCCCGCCATTTACCTTCCACTCTCAAGAGACTGCAACGGGCCCTATCTTCAGAGGGTATTGAGATATCCATGTTCAGCAAGCAACCTCTTAAAGAGAGCTTGCTCCTTCTTCCTTATGACGACCCTATTGCCCTCAGCCCGTATTACGATCTTCCTGAAGGCAGGTTCTTGTGCAAACATCTTCCTGATCGCAGCATCATCGGGGAAGGTATACAACAAGACCATCTCCCCATGGGCAAACAGGGTCGCCCTCTGCTCTATCATGGCAAAGAAAGAGAGCCAGCGTTCCGAAGGGTTCGGCTCTATGAGGTTCTTGAATTTCTCTATTCTAGACCGTATCTCTGAAGGATTGGCGCATCCCCGTATAAAGGATACTTCGCTAATCTTGTACCGTTCACTGCCCATTGCATCACCTATCTGCTCCAAAAAGAGCCTTCTCTCCAGCGAAAGGCCCTTGAATGTAACCAACAGGAGGTTGGAATCGGCAATGGTCTCGAACTCCTGTTTCTTGGTCTCGGGGCGCGAGTCGGTGAAACCCAAACACCATGCCCCAAAAGGGGTGACCTTCATGCTGCATATCGCCTCGTAGGGGGTGAGGGGGTGCATTTTTCCCTTTTTCTCAAGCATCAGGGCAGCAGGCTTTTCTCCAATCTCAACGAGCCCCAGGGCAGCGAACAGATAGCAGTATGCCTTGAAGAGAGGCTTTTCAAACAACATCCGCTTCAGGACTCCCCTAGCGCGGAATCCCTTATCATAGGGACTGGACTCATAGGAGGTGAACTCTGTTTTGATGGTATCGCCGCGCAGATAGAGAATCCGGCCCAGGATGTCCGAATCCCAGAAAACAAAGGTATTTCCCTGCAGCACAAACGACTGGAACAGGTTTTCTATGGAGAACCAAGCTCCAGCGGAATACATCTGATGGAGCAGCTCCTTGAGCCCGTCCCTTGCCTTATCCTTAATCTCAACAGAGTAGCCATACGCCGACTTGGAAAATTGATTCAGAAGGCAGTAATACTCCAGTTCCTTACCGGAGGAGTTTCGTGTCGCCTGTCTGGATTCACCAAAGAGCCGCTGGACCAATTCCTTCACGAAAGCTTCCCCATCCTCAGGACGCTTGAGTGTTTTTGTCTCCAAGTGGGTCAGCGCCTGCACAAACAGTTCAATGGGATCGAGACCATAGGAGCCGGCAACCGGGAAGGGCTCTAGAGCGCAGGCTGCACGTATGCTCTTGATATTCCCCTTGAGCAACCCCTTTCGGACAACATCATCGCGGGACCTGGATTTTACGATTTGGGCAGCAGCCTCTACCAATAGGGGTATCACCTCGAACAACTGCCGGTCGTCAGACCAGAGGGTGCCTTCACCCTCTGCGAGGGGCTGGAGCACAAATCCGGGAGGCTTGGGAAACCAGGTGGAAAAGAATGCCATAAAGATAGGATGCAATTCCAGTTCAAACTGATTTCGTACCGTAAATATCCCCAGCCGAAGATCCCGATTGGTTTCAAAGGTCTCCCAGAAGGAGTACTGACTCTTCTTTTTGACGAGCAGGGGCTTCTCGATGGGATTCTTCAGTGTACGGATATCGAGATACTGCTCAAAGGCTCCCCTCTGCAGGGCTTCCTGCAAATACGGAGGGAAATCACTGAAATACGCTTCGAATTCCTGTTGGTCAGCAAAATCAAGGAGAAGCGCTATCTCGGTGCGCAATACCGGCTTTTCCCTGGTAGGCGGGTTCGTTCCTGCAAGGCAGTAATAGATGTCGGATAAGGCATCGACAGAGAACCCTTGTATATCATTTGCTAGGGCTTTTCCATTCTGGGACAAGGGCTTTGTTGTCTTCTTTGCAGAGGAGACCGTCGTTTTGCTCTCCATCTTCTTGCTACTTTTTGCCATGTGTTACCCCAACAACATTTCGATGTCTTTTTCAGACAGGGACTTGACCGCATTCGAATCGGAGGTGAGCAAGGAAGCAACAAGGTTTGCCTTGCGCTGCTGCAAGTCCAATATCTTTTCCTCGATGGTGTCCTTGGCTATGAGACGGTAGCAGAATACAGGGTTTTCCTGTCCTATCCTGTGCGTCCTATCGATAGCCTGGTTCTCTGCAGCGCGGTTCCACCAGGGGTCTACGATAAATACATAGTCTGCGGCTGTCAGGTTGAGCCCGACCCCTCCAGTCTTCAGCGTCATCACGAACGCCCCGATGGAGGGGTCGTTCTGGAACCGCTGCACCAGGCTCTGCCTGTCCCCTGTAGCACCTGTCATGACCAGGTGCCCGATACCCAGCTGCTCAAGGTCCTCAGCAATGAGTTCAACAGTGGCAAGGAAATTGGTGAAGATGAGGCACTTGTGCCCTTCGGCTGTGATCGAAGAGACCACTTCCCTAAGATACTTGCGTTTCGCAGAGATCTCGTTGAACTCACCATCGGCTTCAGGGACGGAAGCCAGCCTCCTCAATTCGGTGAGGGCTTGCAGAATCATGAAGGTATTCTTTCCCACCCCACCTTGGCCGACGGCCATCGTCACCTTTGCCTTGAGCTCTTCTCGCCTGCGGTTGTAGATGCTCAGGTGCTTCTCATCCAATTCAACGTAGGAAACCTGTTCTGTCTTGGCAGGAAGGTCCTTGAGGACGTTTTTCTTGACCCGCCTGAGCATGAACGGATAGACACGTCCCTTCAGGTCCTTGAGTGCATCCTTGTCCTGCTTTTCCTGGATAGGACGCATGTAGTCACGGAGGAATTCGTTCTGACTGCCAAAAAAGGAGGGGTTGAGAAAGCGGAAGAGGCTGTACAGGTCTCCCAAATTGTTTTCCACAGGAGTGCCGCTGAGGGCCAGGCGGTAACGCGCCTTCAAGGCAAGGACCGCATTGGTCGTCTGGGTCTCCAAGTTCTTGATGTTCTGCGACTCATCCAGGATCACATAGCTGAAGGACTTCTTGGAGAGGTCCTTGATATCATTGCGAATCGTGGCATAGCTGCTGATCACTATGGTGGCAGTGTTGTCCTCGATCATGGAGAGCTCCCTTGCAATCCCATAATAGAGGACGCAGTTCAACTCGGGAGCAAACCTCTGCAGTTCATTTTTCCAGTTGTATATCAGGGAACGGGGGACCAGGATCAGTGTCGGCTCCTCGCATCCGCTTGCATAGGTGCGTCGCAACAGGGAGATGACTTCCACAGTCTTTCCCAAACCCATCTCATCGGCCAGGCACGCTCCCATGTGGTGGTCACGCAAGTACTCCATCCACTGCACCCCATACACCTGGTACGGGCGCAACTGCCCATTGTCGATCGCATAGGATCCACCTCTCTTGCCTATGGTGTTGAAGCCCTTGTAAAAGGTCTCCGCCCTTTGCCCACCATGCCCTTCCAGGGAGAGGGTGGCATCCTTCTGGAGGGTGGGTATATCAAAGAAGGAGACCCTCACAGTCTCATCCAGTTTTGATTTCTGATGGACCAATCGCTCGAATCGGCTGATACTGCGCATATCTGGATACGCCTTAGAGCCATCATTGAGGGCAATATATCCCTTTTGCTTGTACTCCGCCAGGAAGCGATTGAAGGAGAATGTCTGCCCCTCCATCTCCACATCAGCAGTACCTTCGAAGTAGTCGATGCCATCACCGAGGGTAAGCCTCATCCTGGGTCTGACAAACTTGACCTTATACTTGCCGAGTACCGAAGACTGGAAAAGGACAAACTGAGAAAGCAGCTCCTGCATATGGAGGGAGAGGAACCGTTGGGCAAAATCAGTTTCAAGGATAAAGTAGCGCTCCTCTTCAAAAACCGCTTTCTTGACCTCTTTTCCCATCAGGGAGAGCAAGGCCCTGAACTCATTGTCTGGAGCCCTGGGATAGACGACCTCCCCGACAGACAGGGTCTTCTCATCATGGTCAATCTCGACAACCCTGGTAATGTCCTGGTCCTCAAAGAACCCAGGGGGGTACGGTTCAAGGTGAATCAGTGGAAGGATGTGCAGGAACCCATAGGCGTCGATCTCTTTGAACAGAAGGCTTGAGGAGGCTGTCCTGGGAGCAACGGCGTGGACTGCATACCCTTCGAGATCAAGGGAGATGGTCGGAAACTTGGAGAGCGCGAGGGCAAGATAGGTGTGCAGCTCTTGTATGGGGACCTGTGTGGTGAGCAGGAACCATTCTGTCCAATATGAGCCAAGATCAGAGACATGGAAGACATCCTGGCCCACAACCACCAGTTCAGATGAGATGGGATAGGGCTTGCTTGCACCCATTGCCTGCCTATCTGCAAGGATCTGGTCAAAAAAGAGGATGAACGGTGCCACCGATACCTCATGTTCTGAGATTTTTTCCATTGAGAGAAGTACTTTTGATTCCTGGTTCTGGGGATGCAGGGGCTTGCCTTCCTCATCAAGCAGCAGGTGGGAACGCAAGGCAAGCTCAATGAGCCTGCCTGAAGGGTCATGGACAATCCTGCCATCCCGCTTCTGGTCGCCGACATCCCATCGGAGATACTTCTGTTCCTTCTGGATGAGCAGGTTGAACTCCCTGAGCGCATCGCGTACAGAAGAGGTGTACCGGTGATAGTCGGGCTGACAGGGATTGCCCTTGTGATCACACAGGGAAAGACCCCAACCATCCGATTCCCTGGAAAGCCTGAAGTTGAATTGCATAGGGGTATCGGCACCGGTTTTGCCTAAAGAAGATACCTTAGGAGTGGTTGTACGTTTTTTTCTGGGAGGTTTTTCAGTATCTGTCGGATTAGCTTTCATATCGTAGGAGTATTGCACATTGCATTGGATCAGACAAGATTCAGCAAGCTTGCAAGGGGGTATTTTTCCTTCCTGGGGAAGTGATTCCGCAA
>CAZTXW010000065.1:0-11254 GCA_964617345.1 uncultured Sphaerochaeta sp.
ATTAATGTAGATCAACCATTTACTTCATCAGAAGAAGCCATCTCCCCTGTCCGCTTCTTCCTGTGCTCCATATCCATCCTCACCAACCGATACACAGAGGCAACAGCCGGAACCCCAAACAGGATACCCAGGATACCCCAGAGCCCGCCTCCTATGATGATGGCAGCGAACACGAAGATACCGGGAAGCCCTACTGAACTGCCCACTACCCTTGGGTAGATGAGGTTACCCTCCAGCTGCTGCAGGATGACCAGGAACAGGATAAAGAACAGGGCAAGCTTGAAATTATCCGGGAAGATCAGGACAAAGCCGATGGCTCCCCCTATGTATGCCCCTATCATGGGGATTAGGGCTGTCATCCCCACCACAGTCCCAACGGTCAGGGCATAGGGAAAGCGGAATATCATCATGCCCAGGGTACACAGGCCACCTAGGATGACAGCCTCCAAAAGCTGACCTGCAAAGAACTTTGAAAAGGTCTGGTTCACTACAGACAGTATAGTCTTGATGCGCTTGGTGTAACGAGGGCTCCCATAGGTATCGAGCAAGCGATTGTATTGGAAGAGCAACCGCTTTTTCCCAAACAACAGATACAGGGAGAATATGGAACCGATGGCAAACTGAATGATGGTGGTAAGGGCAGAGCCAACCACACCAAGGGCATAGTCTGCAACGCTTGGGATACTGGAGAAAAAATTGTCCCGTATTTCTTCAAAGAAGCCTTGCACTTGCGTAAAGGCTGTCTGCCACTGAGGCCTGTTGCTGACAAACGAAGCGACAGCATTTTCAAGATCATCAAAGAGGACTGGAAGCCTCACGACAAACTGTTCAACAGCAATCTTGAGCTGAGGGATGAGTATCAGCAAGACCCCAAGGAACAACGCTACGACTATGATTACAGCCAAGAGGATGGCGAGGGGGCGTGAGAATGTCCGCCTCTTCTTGAAAAGCCTGTTGAACAACCTCTCAAGGGGCCTGACAAGCAAATCCACCAGAAATGCAATGACAAATCCCATGATGAGGGGAGTCAGAAGTCCCAGGACCTTCTCAGCAAAAGCGAATACATCAGCAAAACGCACCACAACCAATGCAAGGAGGCCTGTAAGCAAAAGAAGGTTCACAGCTTTTCGATAATCCATAGACCCTTGTGTTTTCATATGAATATCCTATACCAGAAAGAGGGCCTACGGTACCCCAAACCTCTGTATTGTATGGAGAGAAACAGGAAATGGTAGATCCTACAGCATCTGGCTGAACTCAACCTTTTCCTTATTTGGCCCTTCAATGGTAAAGAACCGAACCCCGTTCTTCCAGAAAGGAAGACTCTGAATCCCATCCTCAAGGATGGGATAACCAAGTTTTTCTATCTCAGCGTAGGCTGCCTCGATATCAGTGACATCAAGGGCAATATGGTCGATGGCGCCATGGGCCATAGCACCCTGGTAGTTCTGATAGGTCTCGATCATCACCTGTTTTAGCTGGAGGAACGCAACTTCCTCACCCTTGTTGTTCACTTCATACGCCTTTTCAAAACCCAGGCTCTGGTAAAAGGCGAGTGTCTTTTCAAGGTTGTTCGTTGGGATGCCTATGTGTTGCAGGCCGGTCACATATGTTGCTATAGCCATACTATACTCCTCCTATCTCGATCGATTGAAATGCTTTGCATAAAAAGCCATGGCCTTTTCCTTGAAAGCCTCTCCCCCTATCTGGGAGGCACAGCCCAAGAGAGAGCCGATAGCCGCCTCCTCCAGAAAGGGGGAGATCCTGACAGGTAGGCCAAACTCCTTCTCCAGAAGCTGTATCATAAAGGGGTTCTTACGCACAGCATTGCCACTGGCAACGAGAAACGGCACCCCCTCCATACTGATGGCAGGCGTATGCAACTCCCTCGCTATCCCTTCAAGGAAAGCTCGGGCTAGGTTGGCAATGGTGAAGTTGTGCGTATCAATATCAGAAATCTTCCCATAGTGATCAGATTCAATATCACCCCGACTGCCCAAGAAACGTGTATCAACCTGAAGAGGATGCTTAGGATCAGCATGTGAAGCGAGACGATCGAGGGTCTGATAGACCTGCTTATCAGGTACCTCAATGCCAAAATCACCGAGCATACCCGTACAGAAATCCTTGAGATAGACATATGCCCACCCCCCACAGAGGCTTGCATAGACCTCCAGGAAATCAGAGCCGAGGAGAGGCCGAACCTCAACCGAAGGCGAGGCATTCTCCCTTTCACCTAGGACAGAAAGTTGACCACCAGTCCCAATGTTGACGACCGCGGCATTGCTGAAACCTGTGGAACCAAGGAAACTTGCCTGATTGTCCCCAAGGGGGGAGCAGACTTGGGCAGATGAAGACAATCCCAACTGTTTCCCAACTGAAGGGAGCACCTTCCCCACAGGCGTACACGAAGGGACGACAGGGGGAAACAAGGAGAGAGGAATTCCAAGGGCCTGCAATTGAGGTGCATTCCAACATTTTGCATGTATGTCAAATACGCCAAGGCTTGCAGCAATGCTCTCATCGATCGAGTAGCAGCCTGAGAGTTTTCCCATGATGAAGGAAGCTATAGTGCAGACCTGCAATGGCCCATATGCCAAGGAAGGTTCTTCCTTCAGCAAGGCCGCCAGGGTCCGACCACCATAGCCTTTCTGCAACAGGCATCCATTGCTCTGCTTGAAGGTTCTGTCACTACCCAGGACTACAGGCCGGGCATCACGCCAGGTGATGAGGTTTGTATGAGCCTTAGCGTCTTCATCGAGGAGGATGATTCCATGCACCTGAGCTGTTATTGCAATGAAGGAGACAGAAGAGAGGGATTGCATCTGACTGAACAGACCCTGCACGATAGCCCAGATCTTCTGCGGGTCCTGTTCATGCTTATGTTCATCAGGGAGCAGGACTTCTGAGTCGTTGGCCCCTGTTGCAGTCTCGATCACCTCCATGGATTTGAGGTCAAACTGCACCAGGGTTATCTTTGAGGTGCCAATGTCTATTGCAAGTGCTTGGTCTGTAGGTTTGTTCATGGTCATTGAAGGATACGCCTACCTATTTTGACTTGTCAATGAAAGAATTGGATATTACTTGGGTGAAGTTCTTGATGGTTTCAACATGTATTGCCTGCATTCCACAAAAAGCAAGTAGTATCTCACTCAGATATGGTCATAACACTCTCCCCACGACTGCAATATCGGGGCCTTTGGCACCATCAGATTCCAACGCTTCTGGAGGATACAGTCTTTTCTGTACCCTCTCTCTATATAGTGGGGACTCTTAGGCTTTTGCTTCTCAAGTTCTTGCAGAAAGGCCTCATCGACCATCAAAAGGGCCTTATGTTGCTCAAGGTAAAAGCCAACCTTGGCATAGGTTGTACTATTGTCCAACAAGGAAAGGTATTCAGCTACCAGATCAAGATCGAAGAACTCTATCGATTCCAGGGACCGCCATATCTCCTCCCTGCTACCTGAAAGATCAGATCGTGACGGTTCATCCACCATAGTTCTTTCAAAGCCTGTCACTATGACATCGATCCCCATTCTGTTCATGGTGATAGTCCCTACTCCTGAACTCTCTTTACACTACATGATACTTGATACGGCGAAGCGTAAGAGTATACGTCAGTTGAGAACAACACGGGTGGCTTACGAAGTAAGGATTGCCCTTCACAAGACGCAATATTGCCTGTCCCTATCCTAAACGACACCTTCCCCTCGCTACAAACCTGTATAGCAAGGGAAAGTATGAGGACCTGTGAACAGTGATATATGATCACTATTCCCCTGGTTTTTCTTCCACAGTAGGGATAGAAAAAGAACGCTTTCGGCTATCCCTTTACTACAGATAATCAAGTCATGAGTATTACAGGCTTTATGATCTCTTCCTCTTTGCTGTTGAACAGGGCAAAAGCCTGCTCCAACTCATGCAGGGAGAATGTATGGGTCAGGACAAGTGAAGGTGGGATGTGCCCTTGCTTCAACAGCTCAAAAGCTTGCGGGAATCCCCAGTTGGGGATGGCATGGGAAGCTATCAGACGTTTCTTTGCAAAATGGAAATCATTTGCACCGAAGGATACTTTGTCATCAGCAAAGTCGATACCATTGAAAACGATTTGCCCATGGAAACCGGCCAAATCAATTCCATCTGAAATCGTCTTGGGAGGGGAGGTTACTATCACCCGATGAAAGAGGGAGGGAAACTGTTCCTTGAGTTTTTCCTTCCAATGGGGGATAGCACTATCGACGACCAGGTCAGCTCCCAACTGGTAGGCAACCTTCTGCCTGTATTTCCCCCGCACAGTATCAAGATGGCGACCAACCACCACAATCTTATTGGCTCCTCGTAACCGGCTGAGCACAATAGTGCTGAGCCCGATAACACCCGGGCCCATGATAAGCACATCATCAAGAAGCTGGATATCAGCTTCCCTACACAGATCCAGCGCAACAGTAACGGGTTCGGCCAATGTCGCCTCAGCAAAGGACAACCCTTCGAAAGGAATGACCATCGCACGGGGAACAATCAGATATTTTGCCATTCCTGCCCGGTCATCCATGTAGGTCTGGATATTCGAGCACGCAGATGGCTTCTGGTTGAGGCAAGCGGGACAGGTAGTGCAGGCAATGTTGTTTTGCACCACAACATGCGTACCACTGGGCAAATCGGAGACCCCCTCCCCTACGTCTTCTATGTATCCGGAAACTTCATGCCCCAAGGGCGTGAGTTCCCTATTGGGAAAATCATTGAAGAAATGGAGGTCTGTCCCACAGATTCCGCATGCCTTGACTCGGACCAGCACCTCTGAAGCCTCCAGGCTTCTCAATGCTTCTGATATCAGGCGTATATGCTTTGGTTTGTCGACCCATGCACTTGTATTGTTCATTTTCCCCACTCCTCGTCTACATTTGTAACCATCAAAAAAACCCTTCTGTACAGTCAAATATACCACCCTAGCCATGATTGTGCCAGAGCGGATATTTTCTGAGGAATGTTTCTCCTTGGTCAGAGCTCTTCAACAACGCTCTTCAACACAGCAAGGGTGAGCTCCTGTGGACCCTCCAGCACGATATCAGAGAGAGGAAGTTCACTCGCTGCCCCGATACCCACAGCTTTCATCCCAGCCCTCTTGATAGCCTCAATACCTGCCTTGGCATCTTCCACTCCAACACAGTTGGTATACCAGACCCCTAACTGCTCACTTGCCAGGAGAAAAATATCAGCTTCGGGCTTGGGTTTCTGCACACTGGTGATATCGGCTATGGCATCAAACAGATCGAGGATTCCCAGTTTTTCGCATACAGTGCGTGCATTCTTACTCGCTGATGCAAGGGCTATCCTGATCCCATGCTTCTTCAGGTCAGTAAGGAGATCGTGAACCCCTGGAAACAGATCATGTGCTGTGATGGTATCCAAGGAAGCGACATAGGCATCGTTCTTGCGCTTGAGTACTTCGTGGCGCTTCTCCTCTGGCCAATCGATATCGTTGTGGTCGAGGATTACCTGTAGCGACGCTTCCCGGCTTACCCCCAAGAGGCCCTTGTTCACTTCATGGTCAAAGTGCAGCAGGTTTTCATCACTGACCTTCTTCCACGCCTTGTAGTGCAGGTGGGCAGTATCACAGAGCACCCCATCGAGGTCAAAGAGAACCCCTTGCAGGACTGGCTTCAGGGAGAAAGTCCTCTGTTCGCCCTTCTTGAGGGTAAAGGCCTCATTGCGATGAACTAATGGTAGCAAAGTACCTGTCATCAGGGTGTAGGTCACCTCTCTAGAGCGAATCTCCACCTTGAGGACAGAGCCTCTCAGCGTCAGGCAGAAGGTCAGGGCCTTCCATGCTGAGGGAAGCTTGGGATCGAAGCTGAAGGTTCCCTTCCAGTCCCTAAAGCCTGCAAACCCATAGACCGTGGCCATCCAGGAGCCTGCCATGGAAGCGGTATGGATGCCATCACTTGAGTTGCCTTGGATATCATCAATATCGAGGCGCACGGTCTTCTTGAAGTAGGTCCAGGCCTTCAGGTACTGGAAGGAGTCGCTTGCCATGATGCTCTGAATGCAGTGGGACAGCGAAGAGTCCCCTGTCGTATAAGGCTCGTAAAACAAGAAGTTACGGATTCTCTCGGCCTTGGTGAAGAGACCGGAGAGAAAGAACTGGGCAAGCACCAGATCCGGTTGCTTGAGCACCCTATGGCGATAGATCACCAGGGGATGAAAATGGAGCAGCAGAGGATGCTTGTCCTTGGGTGTCGTGGCAAACGGCCAGTCAGCTTTCTTCAGGAAGGAGTCATCCTGGGCATAGATTCCCAACTCCTTGTCAAACGGAATCCTCATAGCCTCCTGGGCTTGTTTCCAGGATGCAAGCTCATCCTGTCCCAATGCCAGGGGAAGCATCCTATCCTGCTTCTGATACGTTTCCACGAGAGTTATGGCAAACTTGAGATTGTTCTGTGCCATGAGGTTGGTATAGGCATTGTTGTTCACGCACGCAGTATACTCATCGGGACCGGTCACCTCGTTGATGCAGAATTCCCCATCGATGAACGATCCCAGGCTGAGCCACATACGGGCACTTTCGATAGCCATCTCCACATACGACGAAGCAGCCTCCTCTCCTGTTGCAGCAAGATATTTCTCTACAGCATAGAGTATATCGGCATCGATATGGTACTGGGCAGTACCTGCAGGATAATAGGCACTGCACTCCTCCCCACTTATGGTCCTCCAGGGGAAAAGAGCCCCCTTTAGGCTCATCGTCCTGGAGCGAAGTCGAGCCTTATCCAGAATCATATACCGATAGTCGAGCAGGGACTTTGCAATAGGGGGCATGAGGTAGCAGAACATGGGAAGGGCATACGCCTCCGTATCCCAGAAGTAATGCCCTTCATACCCTTCCCCAGTCAGGCCTTTGGCTGCCATGCTCGAAGAGCCATCGCGACCACAGGACTGCAGAAGGTGAAAAATATTGAGTTGGAGTGCTTGTTCGGAGCTTTCGTCTCCCTCGATGAGGATTCTGCCCACCTTCCAGAATTCAGTGAGGAAAGCCTCCTGTTGTCGGGCATAGGAGGCAAAGCCATCCTGGGCGCACCTTCTTGCACGGAAAGGTGCTGAGTCATCTTCGGTGGTGTAGGCGATGAACTTGCTGAGGGTAACCTGCTCCCCTCTCTTCAGGGAGAAGGTATAGGAGAGCGCGAGATCCCGCTCTGAAGGGGTAACCTCCAAAGCCTCCTTGCTTGTGGTATGGAATGCAGATCCATGGAGGGTGAGCCCACTATTGCGGGTCTCTGCTGAGAAGCTGAGGGCATCTTCCTCCACAGAATGGCTTGTGATGACCAAAGGGTTGGAGGTAAACTTCGAACCAACCCGGGGGTCGTCCTGGGAAGAGCGGTTGCGCACCCCGATATCCAGGAAGCTGGTCAGCCTGATGGTGAGATCCTGCTCCACGGCCTCTACCGTGTAGGTAATCAGGGCACAATGCTTGTCGGTGAAACTGACCATACGATCAGTGGTAATCCTTACCCTCTCTCCTTGTGCGCTACTCCAGTCGACTGTGCGCGTAAGGATTCCCGTACGATAGTTAAGGGTACGCATAGCTGTGTTGACCACTCCCCTCTTCATGGAGAAGGGAAGAGAGCCTACCTCCAGCTCGATCCTTTTGGGATCGGGGAGGTTGAGGATTGTCTCGTGGTTCTCGGCAAAGCCGTAGGCACTCTCGCCATACTGGATGGGTTCACTGTCATAGAACCCATTGATGTACGTACCCTTATGGTAGGTGCCTTCAGCCTCCTCAACATCCCCTCGGAGTCCCAGATACCCATTGGCCAGGGTAAAGAGGGTCTCGTTATGGGGCGTTTGCGAAGCATCATATTCTTCATACCCGAAACTCATCGTATCCATGCATTATCCTTTGACTGAACCTGCAAGCAACCCTTTGACAAAGTATTTCTGCAGGGAGAGGAAAACTATCAGCGGCAGTATCATCGAGACGAATGCACCGGCGGTCAACAGATGCCAGTCGGAGCCTCTGGTTCCTGCCATGTTCATAAGCCTGACGGTGACCACCTCCATCATCTGACCACCTCCGCTGAGGAATACCAAGGCGACCAACAGGTCGTTCCACACCCAAATAAACTGGAAAATGGCAAATGATGCAAGAGCCGGTACGCTCAGAGGGATGATGAGACGGGCAAACATCGTAAAATGGTTCGCCCCATCGATGAATGCAGATTCCAGGATAGAGCGTGGGATGGTGGAGATGTAGTTGAAGAGGATATAGGTTGCCAGCGGCAGGCCAAAGCCTGTGTGTGCCAACCAAATGCCCAGATAGGTGCCATTGAGCCCAATCTTCTGATAGTCACGCAGGATAGGGATCAGGGATATCTGTAGCGGTACGACCAACAGGGCAATGACCATTGCAAACAGCATCTTCCTACCCGGGAAACTCATCCAGGCAAAGGCATAGGCTGCAGCTGCCGCTATGAAGATAGGGATGATGACCGCTGGCAGGGTCACGGTGATGCTCGACAGGAAGGCACTTCCCATGGAGGCCCCTCGCCTGGCGGCAGTGCCTCCTCCTGCTGTACCTACGGTAAAGCGTTGTCCCCCAAGCACTTCATCATAGTTGCTCAGGGTAAAGTCCTTCAGACTGGAGAATGCGGTCCACCACCCGGAGGAGGAGGTTGCATCACTATCGCGAAAGGATGTGATGAGTATTCCCGCAGTGGGAATAGTCCATATGAGACAAAACAGGATCAGCAGGAAGGTGATTATCTTTGCCCCTCGGGTCATCTTAACGTTTGCTTTCATCAGAATACCTCCCGCTTGTTGAATTCCTTCAAGTTATAATAGATGACCGGACTGACAGCGAGCAGGATGATAATGGCAATCGCCGAGCCTCGTCCGTAATCGAGGAACTTGAACATCTGCTTGTACTGCTGGCTAGCCAATACCTCCGTACCATACAGACCGTTGGTCATGGAGTAGACGATGTCAAAGCTCTTCAAGGCTGCAAGCATGATGGTAGTCGAGACGGTGACAATGCTCCCGTAGATGGAAGGGAGGACTATCTTCATCAGGATGGTGAACTCCTTAGCCCCATCGATACGCGCAGCCTCCTTGATCTCGTCAGAGACCCCCTTCAGGGCAGCCGAGAGCACCACCAGGGAAAATCCTGTCTGGAGCCAGACAAAGATGAGTATCAGAAAGAAGTTGTTCGTCGGTGACGAACCCAGCCAGTTCTGCGGCTTTCCTCCCAAACCAACCATGATTGCATTCAACAGGCCTGTCTGGTTTGCCCCTGCTGGCTTGTAGGCATACATGAACTTCCAGATGACACCTGCCCCAACCATGGAGATTGCCATGGGGAGGAAGACCAGGGTCTTTCCCAGCTTCTCAATGGCCGAGCGTTCCGCCAGTAGGGCAGTCATCAGGCCAAAGAAGACAGCGAATGCTGTACCGAACAGCAACCAGAGCACAGTATTGCCAAATGCTGTGCGCATGGTGGAGTCGGTGAAGATGTACTTGTAATTCTCAAAGCCTGCAAAGGAGGTTGAGTTCCTGTTCATGAAGCTCAACACAAGGCTTCGCACTGTCGGGATCAGGAGATACCAACCGATGATAAGGATTGCAGGCCCCACAAAGACAAACGGGATGATCTTGTTGTACTTCTGTGTGGGGAACAGCTGCACGATGAGATTCATGGAGTAGAATAGGGACAATACAGTGAAGGTTCCCCAGACTATGGCGAACACTGTAGTCAGTGCCTGCGACATCGGATTGCTTCTCAACAGGAGAAACCCTCCGATCATGACAATAAGGGTGAGGGGAGCAAACACAAGTGTGCGTACGACCAACTCCTTCCTCTCCTGATCTTTCTGTAACTGCATGGGTCCTCCCTTGTGAGAAGGGATTCCGCCTAGAGGCGGAATCCCCTAAAAAGATACCTGGTAGCTTACCGAGGCCAGCTCTTCTCAATGTTGGAAAGGACAGTCTTTCCATCCTTGCCATTCACATATTCGACCATACCGGTCCAGAAGGAACCAGCACCAACTTCTGCAGGCATCAAGTCCGATGCATCAAAACGGAATACTGTTGCCTGTACAAGGGCTTTTGCAAGCTCGCGTTCCAAACTGTTGCCGTAGTCAGCAAAATTCTGGTTCTTGTGAGGGAACAGGGCTCCACCAACCTGTGCCCATGGTGCACATGCTTCCCATGTGGTCAGGAATTCCATGAACTCCTGCACGCCGGGCTTGTCATTGAACACTACGAACTGGTCTCCACCACCGAGAATGGGGGTATCCCACTTGGCTTCGATGGATGGAAGGGGGAACACCCCTACTTCCTCTTCCAGGTTGTCCTGGATCTTCTGGGGCATGAAGCCTGTGATGAAGTTACCCTGACGGTGCAGGAATACTCTCGTTGGCGTATCAAACAGAGGCTTTACCGAATCTCCGAAGTTTGTGGTAAGTATGTTTGTGGTACCACCATAGACATACTTCGGATTCAGGAAGATCTCACCAAGATAGCCGAGGGCTTTCTGGACAGCAGGATGATCAAAAGGAATCTCGTGGTTGACCCACTTGTCATACATATCAGGGCCTGCGGTACGAAGCATGATATCTTCCATCCAGTCTGTTCCTACCCAACCTGTTGCTCCGCCGGACTCAAAACCGATGGACCAGGGGATTCCTCCATCACGAACGATCTGGTCCTGCAGGGCCTTCAGCTCATTCCAAGTCTTGGGAATCTTATACCCCTTCGCTTCAAAGGCTTTTTTGGGATACCAGACGAAACTCTTGGCATTGACCCGGTGGAACACACCGTAGGTTTTACCATTGGAGGAGCCCAAATCTTTCCAGACAGGGGCATAGTTGGCATCAACCATGTCAAGAACCTTTGGAGAGAGAGGCTTGAGATAGCCCTGAGCCGCAAACTTGTGCATCAAGCCTGGCTGGGGAAGTGCTGCGATATCCGGTGGGGTACCGGCTTCTGCCTGGACCAGGATCTGAGTCTCAAATTCCGGGCTTCCCTCATAGACTGCAGTGTAGCCACTCTTCTCGTTGAAAATCCTGATGATCTCATCAAAACGGGCAGCTTCTTCACCTCTGAAAGCACCGAAGATGCGGATGGTCTTATCCTGCACCGCAGCTTCCTTTGTTCCCTGTGCCCAGACTCCCTGCATAGCAAGCAGCAGAACCAGGACAAATAACATTACTTTTGAAAGTTTTTTCATAACGTCCTCCTAAAACTTCAAGCACCACAACGTGAT
>CAZTXW010000066.1:0-10774 GCA_964617345.1 uncultured Sphaerochaeta sp.
CCATTGTAGAGGTGCTTGGTCCTGGCGAACTGCCTACCAAGAAGGGCCTGATCTTTGCAGCAACCCCTGCCAGTGACATCGTATGCGGTCCTTCCCAGCTTGCCAGTGGAATTACCCTGCAGGTATTCATGACGGGTCGGGGAACCCCCTATGGCTTAGCTGAGGCTCCAGTGATAAAGGTCTGTTCGCGCAATGACATGCAAGAGATGTGGAATGACCTCATCGACCTGAATGCAGGTGGCATTGCTACAGGGCAAGAGAGTGTCGAAGAGGTGGGGACACGTTTGTTCAACCTAATTCTAGATGTGGCAAGTGGCAAGAAGAAGCCCTATGCAGAGCAGTTCAAGCTCAACAACTTCCTGTGCTTCTTCAATCCGGCGCCTATTACGTAATCCAGATTGATGGGTTAGGTTTATTGAAGGCGTGAGGCTTTGATCACAGAAGAGGATAGCCCACAGGGAAAGTGGTTCTCAGGATTGTTGAGATTGCTGAAAAAAAGGGAGAGATGACTTGCCGTCAAGGTACAGGGTATCTCTCCTTTTCTATAATCAGGTAGTATGTGTGTAGTGAACAGGGGCCTATAGGTTGCAAACTACAACATGGCAAGGCTCAAAAATGGATGGATATCAGTGAACCATATTTGCTAAATTCATTGTTTTCTATAGTGAGTTGTGGTAAGCCCATAAAATCTTATTTGATGAGTAAATTTCGTTTGGTGAACACTAAAATACAGAATAGTGAGTAAATAGGCTGTTCTATTTCCAAAACACATGACATTTTAGCTTTGGAAGTGTTGCTACTTGCTCTGTCTGGGTATCTGCATGCAGGGCACATTGGCCTCATTTATGTTACTAACTATCTTTCTATAAATGAATTACTCCCTTCCATCATCATACGTCAAAAAAAATACCTTTTTATATTTTTCACCTTGACAATAAATAATATCATGATAGTATAGACACCTAAGTCGTCAGACGTCTTTGCACTGGAGGGTGAAATGGAGTTTTCTGGGTGTAATCTATACACAGGCATATATACAGTCATCCAAACCAAGGATGGGATTATCACAAGCATCGAGGAGATGAAGGACCGACCGGTCCTGGACAGTGATCCCATCCTGAGTCGTGGATTCGTTGATGCCCAGGTAAATGGCTATCGTGGCGTTGACTACAGTGGTGTCTCTCTTACAGAGGAGAAAATACTATCCCTTATCGAGGACCTTGCCCAAACAGGTACCCTGAGACACATCCCGACCATCATCACCAATAGCCAGGAGAGGATTGAAGAGAACCTCACCATCATAAAAAAAGCTGTGGCACACAACGCTCGCATTCGTCACGCTATAGCAGGCATCCACATTGAAGGCCCTTACATCTCCAAGGATGACGGCCCCCGTGGTGCACACGACCCTTTGTTTGTCCGCGATCCCAATATTCGTGAACTGCGAAGTGCCCAGAAGGCCGCTGGTGGCCTGATCAAGCTTGTTACCATAGCACCGGAGCGAGAGGGTTCACTTGGATTCATCAAGGAAGCAAGGAACATGGGCATTGCAATTGCCCTTGGCCACTGCAACCCTACACCAGAACAGATTCAGCAATCAGTCGAGGCAGGAGCATCAATTAGTACGCACCTCGGTAATGGCAGTCATGCCCTCCTGCCTCGCTTAAAAAACCATATATGGGAACAGTTGGCAAACGATCATCTCTACGCTGGGATTATCAGCGACGGCTTCCACCTCCCCGAGAGTGTCCTCAAGGTATATCTGCGATCCAAAGGGCTTTCGAAGCTCTTCCTGGTAAGCGATGTGGCCCTGCTGGGAGGGTATGACAGCGGTATCTACAGATGGGGAAATATTGAGGTGGAGGTGTTCGCTGACGGCCATCTTGGCCTTCCGGGAAGCCCCTACCTGGCTGGGGCTGGGCACCTTCTGGATTGGGATATTCCCCACTTCAGGAATGTGACAGGCTCTTCCCTTCTCGAGACTGTCTCCCTTGCAACAACCAACCCAGTTGTCGCATTGGATCTTGGGGGAGACACCGGAAATTTTGCCGTAGGACAATCTTCCGACCTCATTTGCTTTAAGGATGGGGTGCGTAGGCTGCAGGTTCTTTCCTACAGCCATGGGATATATGAAGAGGTTTTGGTATACCATGAACGGAGGCAGAACAATGCAAAAGATTAGTCATACCAACATATCAGAGAAAGCAGTGCTGAGCATCAAAGAGTATATTGTTGAAAACAACATGAGCAGTGGGGACCAGCTACCCAGTGAGGTCGTCCTTGGAGAGACCCTTGGGATAAGTAGGGCATCACTACGGGAGGCCATGAAGACCCTCGAGGGGAGTGGGATCATCGAGACACTCCACGGCAAGGGAAGGTATATCCGGTCGTTCAACTACGAGCAGATGATCAATAGCCTCACCTACAATCTCAAGGTCCACTACAAGGACTTCAAGGAGGTCCTGCAGGTCAGGATTGGCCTGGAAGCATACTTTCTTCCCCGTGTGATAGGGAAGCTGGGTGCAGATGATTTTGCTGAACTTGAAGCCTTGCTGGTCCTGCTGGAACAGCAGATCGGTGAAGGACGCGATGACTCAGAGCTCGTGGAAACCCATACCTTGTTTCATCAGAGGTTGTACAAGGTCTTCGATAACCAGCTTTTGAACAGCCTTATCTCCATGTTTGCAACCTTCCAACGGATGCTTTCTGAGATGAACCGGGTAAAGACCAGTGACAATGAGACCTTTTTACAGAAGCATAAGGACCTTTTGGAAAGTTTGAGAGGGGAGGATGAAGCGAAGGTGATCATGTGCCTGAAGGACCATTTCTCCGATTTCGAATTTTATGAAATGTTTTTCTAACCCTATAAAAAGGGAATGACATCTAAGGAGTTGCACAATGAAAAAGATCATGGTACTGCTAATGATTGCTCTTGTGGTAGGCGGCGTGGCCTTCGCACAGGGAGCAAAGGACGATGGACGCCCAATGACACTGAAAATGGGGCACATTCGTGATACTGAACATCCGACACACAAGGGTGCGGAGCTCTTTGCAAAGCTTGTTGAAGAGAAGAGTGACGGGCGTATCAAGGTACAGGTGTATGCCAACAGTCAGCTCGGGGGCATCCAGGAGATGTTCACCCAGATCAAGACTGACGATTTGGACCTGGTATACGGTGGGATCAACACCCTGGCATTCATCTCCGGTGGAGAAGCCTTGGAAATTACCGCTATCCCCTTCCTCTATCGTGACTATGACCACATGAGAGCTTGTCTGCTTTCTGACGAGTTCGCCCCTGTCCTGAAAAAGGCTGAAGAGGCAACTGGGCTGAAAATTCTCAACATTGCAGGTGATACTGCCCCTAGAGGCCTGACTGCAAGCAGAAAGATTACCACCCCCAGTGATTTCAAGGGCCTGAAGATCCGGACTGCCGCCAGTGACACTGTAGTGCGCACCATGAAGAAGCTCGGTGCCCTGCCTCAGCAGGTTGCTTTTGCCGACCTCTGGATGGCCCTGAAGACCAATGTTGTCGATGCACAGGAAAATGGTGCCATCACCGTCAACAACGCCAGCCTGTTTGAAGTTCAGACGCACTATATGCGAACTGATTATATTCGTGATATTGAGACCTTCTACATCTCACCCAAGCTCTATGCAAAGCTATCAGAAGCTGACAGGAAGATACTCCTTGATGCATCTGAAGAGGCAGGGGCATTGGTCACTGAGCTCACTGCAAAGGGCCTTGATACCGTATATCAGGAACTGTCGAAGAAAATGACCATCGTTGAGGAGCCTGAGCTCCAGCTTGACCTGTTCCGCGCTGAACTCGAAGGCTTGTTCAGTGATTGGGATGGTACCCGCTGGCCCAAGGGCATGCTTGAGATTTTCTCAGGTAAGTAATATTCGTTCTGACTGTATCCCCAGCCTCCTGGGCTGGGGATACACTATTGGGGAAAGTGCATGATTGTTATTCTGTTTGTCATCATGTTTGTATTCATCGGCCTGGGAGCCAGCATCTGGGTATCCATGGGGTTCAGTGGAATCCTGTATATCCTCTTGCGAGGAGACGTTTCGTTGCGTCTGGTGGCATCCCAGATGGTTGGAGGAGTGTCCGCCGACACGCTTTTGGCCATTCCTTTCTTTATCCTTGCAGGGAACCTGATGGGTTCTTCGGGGATAACCCATAAGCTTTTGCAGTTTTCCAACTTCTTTGTTGGCAAATATAGGGCAGGGCTGGCCTATGTCTCGATCATGACGAGTATCTTCCTAGCTGGGGTTTCTGGCTCTGCTGTCTCTGATGCCAGCTCCACCTCTGCCGTACTGCATCCCATCATGAAGAAGCGTGGCTATGATGATGCCTATAGCGCATCCATCAATGCAAGCTCGGCAATTATCGGGCCCATCATCCCTCCCAGTATTCCTATGGTCAATATTGGGGTCATCAGTGGGATCTCCATAGGAAAGCTGTTCCTGGGTGGGTATTTCCCTGGCCTGTTGATGGCCATAGGGCTTTGGATCCTGGTTACCCTTGTAGCCAGAAGGCGCAACTATCCTGTTGCTACAGTCGAACGTTCCTGGAAAATTTTCTTTTCCTTGCTGAAGGATACCTATCTTGCCCTGTTGGCTCCAGTCATCATTGTTGTCGGGGTGGTTTCAGGGGTGGTTACGATAACAGAGGTAGCGGTGCTTGCCAACTTCTATATTATCCTGATATCAGCTTTGGTCTACAAATCACTCAACTGGAAAAGTTTCTTTGAGACTGTACGGACAACAGCTGTATTCTGCTGTTCGATCATGATCATCTTTGCGGCTGTGGGTGTATTCCAATACATCGTATCCTCGGAGCAACTTGGCAAGCAGCTGATGAACCTGATCATTCGCCTGAACATGTCCAAGACAGGATTCCTGATGTTCTGTACGGTGTTTTTCCTGTTCATGGGGTGTATCCTCGATGCAGTTCCGGTCATCCTGATCTTCTTCCCTGTCTTGCTTCCCATAGCGATACAGCTGGGCGTTGATCCTGTTCACTTTGGTGTCATTACGGTGCTGAATCTTATGGTAGGGCTTGTCACTCCTCCTGTGGGAGCTCTGTTGTTCATCCAGACCAAGATAGCCAACATCACCATCAATGCACTGATGAAGGAGATATGGCCTCATATTGCAGTTCTCCTGGGGACGTTGCTGCTCATTACGTTTGTCCCTGGGTTTGTCACCTTCTTACCAAACCTGTTTTTCGCATGAGGAGGGAGACTACTATGTATCAAATGTTTTGTAAGCGATTATCTGCCATATTGGCGACCATCACCGGCGTATTGCTCGTAGGGGTGCTAGGCATCTCGATGGCTAACATCCTGCTTCGCAATGTATTTTCAGTCTCCTGGCTGGTCCTGGACGTCTTCTCCAAACTGATGTTCGTCTGGATGGTCTTTATCGGGACCTCGGTCGTGTATTATCATGCTGACCACCTGAAGATGGATTTTTTCAGTATGAAGTTTTCACCAAGGGCCAAAAAGGTGTTTGACTATGTGTTTTTGACGGTCAGCATGGCGTTGCTTCTGGTCATGCTGGTGTATGGCATCGAGATAAGCAGGGTGAGGATGTCCATTCCGTTTGAATCCTACAAGGGAATACCGACTGGGTTCCTGTTTGCAAGCCTGCCGGTTTGTTCCATCCTGATGATTCTCTTTACCATCGGGCATTTCCAGCAACTGCATCGGACAGGCTCTATTGTGGAAAAGCCTGCTGATGCTGACACCTTGGGTCTGGATGAAGTGGAAATCCTCCAAGGGATCAAAGATTTTACTACCATGATAAAGGACAATACAGATGAATAAGGAAACACAACAATATCTTTCGATCGTAACAGAGGCGTACCGGAAAATCGCAACTGAGAACCCTGCTTTGGAAGGTGCAGCCAAGGCTATCGCCAAAAGCATAGCCGAAGGCAACCTGATCCAGGTCATAGGCCCAGGGGGGCACTCCAACATGGCAGCTGAAGAGGTCCTGTGGCGCGCAGGGGGCTTGGCTCCGGTGAACGCCATCCTCGATGCGGGGATCAACCTGATCCATGGAGCCAAGCGGTCAAACATCATGGAACGGGCTCCCGGGTATGCCCAGAGGGTGTTCGACAGCTATCGCATCGGCCAGAAGGCCGGGGAAGTGTTGGTCATTGCCAACGCCTATGGTATCAACACCATGACCATCGACACTGTCCTAGAGGCGAAGAAGCGCAAGATGATTACCATCGGCATCACTTCCACTGGTTTTGCTGACCAGATTGCAAAGGATCACCCTGCAAGACATGAGACAGGAAAGAATCTCTACCAGGAGGTCGATTACTTCATCAACACCTTCATGCCCTACGGTGATGCTGTTGTTGATATAGAGGGGATGGAGCAGAAGACTGCCCCTACCTCCACCCTCACCAATGTGTTCGCCATAAATATGCTGATGCTCAGTGCTGTGAAGGAACTCAAGGCGATGGGTATCGAGCCTCCCCTCTGGATGAGTGCCAACCTACCCGGTGGTGATGAGAAGAATAAGGCCCTGGAGGAGATGTATTTCCCCCGGGTGATGCATCTGTAGCAGTGAGTTGGGTACGTGCGAGGAGATGAAAGCCCTAAGCACGTACCAAGAAAGATACCCATACATACAGAGTGGTTTTTGAACTTGTGTATGGTACTTCTGAAGGGAAGCCAGGGAACGCAAGCACTATGCAAAGTATGTATGACGGTAGTATGGTTTGTGTATGTAGTAAGATAAGTGTAAAGATATAGTACATAGAGAGTAACTATACAGTACATAGAACATTGCATATGGTGGCAGCACGACAGTAGTGCCGCCACCATATGCAATCGATACCGTAAGAGGTAGGTCAACAATGAAAGAACCAATACATGCAAAGCAGTATGACAAGTTGCATGTCTCTGTTTTCGATACCGCAGAAGCCATGGGAAATGCCGCGGCCTTGGCAATTGCAGAAGATATGAAGATCATCATCAGCGAGAAAGGGTCGTTGAGGATGATGTTCGCCGCAGCCCCTTCCCAGGATACGACGATCAGGGCACTGCTTGCCATAGAGGATATTCCTTGGCATAAGGTCACGGCCTTCCATATGGATGAGTACCTCGGTATCAGTGAAGAGGCTCCCCAGTCCTTCAGGAACTTCCTTACCCGATCACTGTTTTCCAGGAAGAAGTTCGCCTCGGTCCATCTGATCGCAGGTGAAGCCCCTGATGCACAGGCAGAGGCTGAACGCTATGAAGCACTCTTGAGGGAGGAACCTTTGGATATGGTCCTGCTGGGGATCGGGGAGAATGGGCACATCGCCTTCAACGATCCCCCGGAGGCTTCCTTCACTGAATCCTCCTTAACCAAGATCATAGCCCTGGATATGAAGTCGAGGGTACAGCAGGTGCATGACGGGTGTTTCACCCATCTTGAGGATGTTCCCAAGCGTGCCATCACCGTAACCATCCCTGCTTTCATGCAGGCTAAGACCCTGCACTGTGTTGTTCCAAACGAGCGGAAAGCAGATGCGATCCAGGCTACTGTGCTGGGTCCTATCGATGAGAACTGTCCTGCTTCCATCCTGCGCAAGCATGATGATGCTCATCTCTATCTTGATAGGTTCAGTGCAGCTAAGTTGCTTGAAAACGAGTAGCCAGTACTCCTGAAAACACTGTACTCCACTCAAGGCAAATCCCAGCCTCCCCTAGTGTGGAAAGCTGGGATTTGCCTTTCTGCTCTTCGCTGACCTTTAGCTGAAGCCATGGGGTTTCCTGGTATCCATGCATCGGGAAGTAGTTCGAGAGAATCCTTCTTTGATTCAGCCTTCCCTGTATCTCCCCGGGAGAATCCATACGTGTCCTTGCTGTATTTCACCCCTTGGAAGAGTCCTGTTCTTCTCCTCTGCTCTGTAGCGTAGGCGAGTGTACTCTGTCGACTGGACTGAACCATGCAAAAACACCTAACAAGAAGGTTTGGGGCGATCCCTTTGGTTGGGGCTCTGTGCTTTGATCTGCCATCCTCACGAGAGGGATCGCGGCCTCGCATCCCTGGGCACAGCCATTCAGCAACCTCTGGTTTCCATAGGGTTCTCCTCCATCACCTCAGCAGGATATGGCATTGCTCAGGCACAACACAAAGAGAGCATGAAGAAGTCACCTTCCTCATGCTCTAGCATAGCAAGAAGCATATACCAAGTGGACAGCCCTATAGGGTCCTCATCCACTGCATGAGCTTGGTATAGTCCTTCTCCTCCTGGTCAAAGAGGATGAGACGTCCAAGCACAAAGCCCTCAACACCTTTGGAAGCTAGTCGGGTCATGACAGTCTTGTCCACTCCACCGTCAATGACAATGGGAAAGCCCCAGGGTTTCCTTTCCTCCACAGCCTGGTAAATCTTCTGGTCGATCCAGGGCAGGTAGAGCTGGCCACAGAAGCCAGGGTTGACCGTCATGATCATCAGATAATCGATCAAGGGATAGAGGGCCCGTATGGACTCCATGGACGTCCCTGGATTGATCACCAGACCAGCTTTCTTGCCCATGTCCCGTATCCTTTGGAGGGTAAGCGAGGGCATGGGGTCGGATTCAGGATGGATGTAGATGATATCGATGCCGGTATCAGCCATCAGCTGGATATATCGTATGGGGTCCTGCACCATCATATGCACATCCAGCAGCTTGTCGGTATGCCGACGCACAACCTTGAACTCATTCAGACTCATGCCGAAGTTAGGGACAAAGGAACCATCCATAAGATCAAGATGGAAAATATCCGTATCCGCAGCATCGAGTCTCCTCACCTGATCCACCAGATCCTCAGTATCAAGGTTCATGATGGATGGGCATAGCAGCTTTTTCATAGATACCTCAACCTAGTTCAATACACCTGCTTCGATTAAAGCTTTTTTCAGCAACTCCTTGTTTTCACCTGACATTTCTCTCACAGGGGGGAAACAGGGGCCTGCATCAATTCCCAACAACTCTAGCGCTTCCTTAAGGATTGTAGGGTAGGATCCCAGGTTGAAAGCCATCCGTACAGGAGCACAACGGTATTGCGCCATGAGGGACCCTTGCACATCGCCTGCGACATACTTGTCATAGATATCAGCCATCAGGCGAGGGGCGATGTTCGCACAGGCAGTAATGGCACCATGGCCTCCATAGGCAAGACAGGCATGGATGAGCGTATCCCTTCCGCTGAGGACGCTGAACGGCTTCTCGTTGTGCATCGTCTTACGGATATACTCGCTTGTCAGGGTAAAATCACCACTGGAGTCCTTAACCCCCACGATATTCTCAATTGCAGAGAGTCGTGCGGCTGTATCAGCTGCGATGTTCACATTCGTCTTGGTGACATTGTTGTAGAGCAACATCGGAAGCTTTGTCGAATGGGCAATATCTGCATAATGCTGGTACAGCTCCTGCTGGGTGAGGCTGACAAACATAGGGGTCAGCACGCTGATGGCATCAGCCTTGCACTCTTCTGCCATCTCAGCATATCTGATGGCCTCTGCAGTGGTGATGCCATTCACCCCCGCATAGATGGGGACTCTCCCCTTTGCCTCATCGATACAAATCTCAAAGGCAGCTTTTCTTTCTTCTGGGGAAAACCCATAGAATTCACCCGATGTCCCGACAACAAAGAGGCCATGGACACCTCCGTCGATGAGGAAATTCACCAATTTCCTCAGTCCCTTCTCATGTATCTTGTAGGTATCGGTCAATGGTGTCACCATTGCCGCAATAATTCCCTTAGGCTGGAAACTCATCCGACTATTCTCCTTATCGTATTATGTGTAGGTATCCTATTGCAAAAACTCAGAGTTCTTCTTTGTCTCATACTCTTTGAAGGAAGGAGTCTTGCTGATACTCTCGATCATGGCAAGCTCTTCCCCTGTCAAGGAGAGGTCGTCCAGCACTGCAACTGAATCCTGCAGGTGATGCACTTTTCCGGTGCCATAGAGAATAGTTGAGACCTCGTCGAAGGAGAAACACCATTTCAGGGCAGCATGGACAACTGGCGCGAATTATAGATGGAAGGATCCAGGTCCTTCATGAAGCGTGTGAGCTTCACACTCTTCTTATAGACCTTGATGGCTTCCTGCTTTGCTTGTACTGTAATATCAATATACCAGACAAGCCACCTCGAGAGGTCAAGAGACTCTGACTGTGAGCTTATCTCATGCAGTAGATGGTAGTACTCACCACGATTTTCTAGGATCACCGAGGACATGCTGCACACCCGATGCGTCTCACCGTACCCTTTCGATAGCACATAGTCTGCGATAGCCCTGGAGATCCTGCCATTCCCATCCTCGAATGGATGAATACAGAGAAACCACAGAGCTACTATTGCACTCTTAACAAGAGGCTTCTCTTCATTCTCCCCATTGATAAACCCAATGAGCCTTTCCATCTCGCTCTCTATTCTCTCTGTAGGAAGACCCTCATAGATGATCTCTGTGTTTCTGCCGTATCCTTTGCTGATGTACACGGGGTCTTGTCTGTAATTACCGATATTCTTGGGCTTGATCACAGCCTTTGAAGAGAAAAGAAGGGAGTGCCATCCTTTGATTCTTGCTGTAGAAAGCTCTTCCAGGTTTCCTGTGGCATCGAGGGCCAAGGTTGCTATGCTTTCAGCATAGTGGTCACTCTTTGCCTGTATTTCCAAATTGATGTCTAGTTGCTTGCATATTGAAGTATACACACCTTCATAGGATATTTTCTCACCTTCGATCTCAAGACTGGACAGCATTTCATCAGTGA
>CAZTXW010000067.1:0-10528 GCA_964617345.1 uncultured Sphaerochaeta sp.
GATCTTCCGCCAGTCGAAACCGAAACACCCCCGAAGGATTTCTCCTTTGGAGTAATCTAAATATACTCAGTATTCCTAGAAAAAGCAAGAAGGGACCATCCTTTCGGACAATCCCCTCTTGTTTTCTAGTTTTCTGCATCAGGACAGTGTTCCCTTGGTTTTTGTTTCATCTACCCAGGGCACATATCCCATGTATCTCACTGTAATGTCTAGAGATTAGCCTTGGTCAGAACAGAAACACCGGTGTCAAAGTAATCTGCACCGACAGGTTCGCCCTTCAGAGCCTTTACTGCAGTCTTCATCCCTTCATACCCCATGACATCTGGATTCTGGGCCATAGTACACAGGATGTGACCATTCTTGATAAGGGAGAGAATCATGTCAGACTTGTCAAAACCAACACCGACAATCTTCTTGCCAGCTTCAGCAATGGCATTGCCAACACCAACTGTCGATCCTTCGTTAGCACCAAACAACCCTACAACACCCTGGGTGATGAAGTTAGCACCCATGTCTTTTGCACGGGCAGCATCGCCATCACAGTACTGGGTCTCAAGAAGCTGGAAACCTGTACCATCAAAAGCTTTGCGGAAACCATTCTCACGGGCAACTGTAGATGCTGTTGCGCTGTTTACACTGATGATACCAATCTTTCCGGAAGTAACTCCATTGCCTTTGAGGGCATTGAGCAGTTCCTTACCAGCGGTGGCACCAGCTGCGGTATTGTCGGTAGCAAGGGTCTGCACTGCAGGATAGTTTGCAGCGGAGTCAACATAGATAATCTTCACACCAGCAGCCTCTGCTTCCTTGAGGGTGGCAGTTACAGCGTTTGGACCGTTTGCTGCAAGCAGGATAGCGTCAGCACCACCGGCAACAGCATTGTTGATGCTTTCGATCTGTTTTGCATCATCCTTCACATCGGGGGCAAGCCACTTGTAGGTTACACCACCAAGCTCGGTAGCAGCCTTCTGAGCACCCTTGTCCACGTTTACCCAGTGCTGGTCCATCTGGTCCATAGTGATCAAGTAAATCTTATAACCGGAAGCTTCCTTAGCACCCTGAGCAAACAGGGAAGTTGCCAATACGAGTACACACAGTACAATTACAAACTTTTTCATAACACATTCTCCTTTCAATCTATGTACTACACCTAGGTGTTAGTATTCATGCTGCTGAAGCAAGACGCTTCTTCTTGGAACCCTTTCCTGAACGAACAATGACATCAAGCAGGACAGAAACCACGACGATGATTCCGATGACAATATTCCTGATAGCCACTGGAGCCCCGGCAAACTGCAAACCATTCTGTAGGACGCCCCAGATGGAAGCACCGATTACCGTGCCGAAAAGCAAGCCCTGCCCTCCTAAAGTTGAGATACCACCAATAACTGAAGCGGCAACTGCATAGAGCTCGTAGCTATTTCCAGCATCCATGGTACCCATGCCACTGGTCGCACTCGTTATGAGGCCAACAACACCTGAGACAAAAGCTGAGACCATATACGCCTTGGTAGTGGCACTGATGACATTGACGCCACTGAGCCTGGCAGCCTCTACATTGGATCCTATTGCGTAGATATGACGCCCACTACGTGTTCGCATCAAGATGAAGTTGAAGATGAACCACAGTACCGCTGCTATCCAGATGGTGTTGTACAGGCCAAAGCTCTTGCCATAGTAGAAGAAATCCCTGAAGCCCTGGGCTGCTTCACCGATGCTGTCGGTGTTGTAGTTGTTGTTTGCTATCTGGGCTATACCACGGGCAATGGTCATTGTCCCCAAGGTTGCAATGAAGGGAGGCAACTTCGCAAAGGAGACCAACAAGCCATTTGCCAAGCCAAAGACAAGACAACAGAAAAGGGTGACCACTACTGCTACCCAAGGATTGATCCCCTTGGTCATCATCGTTGCGCTGATCATGCAACTCATACCTACCACTGATCCAATGGAAAGGTCTATATTTCCTGTTATCAGGACATAGGACTGCCCGATGCCGATAAGTAGTATGGGGGCTATCTGCCTGAGGAGATTCGAAATATTCCTCGAAGAGAAAAATACAGGGTTCATTATGCCAAACACCACATAGAGCACTATGAGCCCAGCTGTAACTGTCAGTACCTGCCCTATACCACGTATGGCCATCATTCGTTTAAACGGATTCTCAAATTCTCTGCTCATTATCTCTTCCCCATTAGCTGTTATCATCCAGTTTGTTTTCAAACCGGGTTGCGTATTCCATTATTTTTTCCTGAGTGGCTTCTGCCCGATCGAGTTCGCCGGTTATCCTTCCGTCACACATGACCAGTATACGGTCTGAAACCCCCAGGATCTCAGGCATTTCGCTGGAAACAAACATGACAGCGATGCCATTTTTTTTCAGCTCATTCATCAGGGTATATATCTCAACCTTGGCAGCGACATCAATGCCGCGTGTCGGCTCGTCAAAAATAACCACCTTGCTGTTTCTTGCAAGCCACTTGCCTACAACCACCTTCTGCTGGTTTCCCCCAGAGAGGGAAGAGGCATTGACCTCACTGGTAGGAAGCTTGACTTGCAGGTCAGAGACCGTCTTCTTTACCATCGCCCTTTCACGCTTGCGATTGATGATGCCTGCCTTGTTGCAGATGATGTCGAGATTGGGCAGGGCGATATTCTCCCTCACAGAAAGCTTCACACACAGCCCATCTCGTTTCCTGTCCTCAGGAACCAACACCAGGCCAGCTGCGATGGCATCTTCTGGACAGGTGATCTTCACAGCCATCCCTTCGATTTCCACTTCCCCACTATCCTTATGGTCTACCCCAAACAGGGCTCGTGTCATTTCTGTCCTTCCAGCACCCATAAGCCCGGCAATTCCCAGTATTTCCCCTTGATACAAATCAAGGGAAATATCCTTGACCATCCGACCTGCCTGCAAGTTACGAATGGAAAGGGCCAACTTGCCTTTATTGGCAGGAAGGCGGGGAAATTTCTCCTTAATCTCGCGTCCAACCATATAAGAGATGATCTGATTCAGCGTCAATTCCTTGAAAGCCTGTTCGGTGATGAATTTCCCATCACGCATGATGGTGACCCTATCGACAATATGCTGCAGCTCTTCAAGGCGGTGACTGATATAGACAATGCTACACCCAGTGTCACGCAACTTCCTTATCAGGGTAAATAGCTGGGTTATCTCAACACTGGTGAGGGCACTGGTTGGTTCATCCATGATGAGGATTCTGGACTTCGCCTGCAAAGCCTTGGCAATTTCCACCATCTGCTGTTTTGAAACAGCAAGAGAGCCGACTATCATCTCAGGTTCAATGTCGATTTGCAGTGATTCAAGTACCATTTTTGCCTGGTGATTCATCTCGCGCTCGTTGAGCAGGCTACCCCTGGTAATCTCACTACCCAAAAAGATGTTCTGGGCGACAGTAAGGTGGGCACACATGTTCAGTTCCTGGTGAATCATAGAAACACCAAGGGCTTGAGCCTTGCGGGGATTCAGGTCCCCCTCTATGGTATTGCCAAAGATGGTCACTTCACCGCTGTCTCGGGTATATACCCCACTGAGGATTTTCATGAGGGTGGACTTTCCAGCCCCATTTTCACCTAACAGGGCCATAACCTCTCCAGGTCGGAGGGTAAAGCAGACATCATCCAAGGCACGCACCCCAGGGAAGGTCTTGGTAATATTGTGCATCTCCACACTGTAGGGGGTTTCATTCATGCCGTAGTACTCCTGTATGTGCACAGTATCCCATGACATTTTTGTGGACGCTAGGTAGTGGTTTTTTGGAAAAGGGTGTCTATTCTTTGGATTTGAGCGGTATTGAGCCGGCAATCTCCCCGTATTGGGAGAATTCGTTGCGAGTAACCACTCGATCGACCCTGCCTCCGCGAAGGATGACCAGACGGTCTGCGACCTGTAGGGTATCAGAAAGGGAGACCGCAAGGATTAGGGTAGTAATCCCTTTCTTTTTGTAAGCATCGAAATAGTGAATGAGTTGTATTCTCTGAAACATGTCCACGGAAGCAAAAGGTTGCACTGCACAGACAAACGAAGGGTGCTGCATCAGTATCCGTTGGTAGACAATAGTATGGAGCATCTCTTGAGACAAGTCGTACAGACTGCTTTTATAGAGGTTTTTGCCAAATATCGGTTCAAGTTCCTTAGCAATGGCCCTTCTTCGGGTGGGACGCAACCAGAGATGGCGGATCTTCTCATCACTGGTGAAGAACAGATTATCTATGACCGACAGCTGGGGAAACAACAGGGTCTCATAGGGTTTGGCAGCTATATTGGCGATAGAGCGGTCATCTTTCGTAGGAACCTTTCCTTCAAGGCTCAGCATCCCCCTTTCAGGGGGAGAGCCTCCCTGAAAGAGGGTAAACAAGTCCCCGATACAGAGGTTCTCACTATCGAGAAGCACCACCGTCTCGCCCCTTTGTACCGAAAAAGTGAGACCCTGCACATTCTCATACCAAAGGTTTTTACACACAAGGAAAGGATTTTCAGACTCCTGCACCCCTTCATACTGTATGAGTCGTTGTGAAAGCTCCATACTCTGCTCAAACACATTGCTGTAATGGGCGATGACCTCATTGTTCATCTGGTACTGAAAGAGGTGTTTGATGATCCTTCCCTCCTGCATCAGATAACAGCGGGTACAGAAGCGAAAAGCTTCCTGATGGTGATTGCACAGGTAAAGGAATGTCATGCCCTGCTCTTTGAAATAGTGCATCACCGCCTCTAGCCTGGCAAGGTCAATTTCACTGACAAAGTTGGATATCTCATGCAGGATCACCAGGTCAGAACGGCTTATGCTCGCCTTGACAAACTCAATGACCAGTTTCTCGAATGCAGTGAGGTCCCTAACCAAGGTTTTCCTGCGAATGTTGATGGGAAGTGGGGAGAGCAGCTGCTCCATCTGGGTGGACAGCAGTCTCTGGTTGATGAGATGGCTACGGAACCCCTTTCGCAGAACAAACAGGTTTTCTTCCACTGTCAGGGTATCGATGAGGGTGGAATCCCGTTGGATGACAGTCACACGGTTTAGTTTTCTGGAACTGGAAAGATAATCATTTACCAAGATATCGTTACAGTAGACATGGCCGTAGTGGATAGGAATATTCTTCTTGAAAATGGTCAGCAACTGTTCGATGCCCAAGGCATTGAGCCCTATGAGGGCCACGATCTCCCCTTTGTATAGGTGTAGGTTGATGTCATACAGAAAGGGAGGAAGCGATACCTGCTCAAGACGGAAGACCTCATGCTTCATAGCCTATCCTCAGGACCCACACTTCGGGGCAAGGAGATGAGCACATCGGTGCCGACCCCTATCTGACTGGTCACCGTAAGGCCATACTGCTCACCAAACAGCAACTTGATGCGGTTGTTCACATTCACCAGGGCGATGCCGCCTTGGTGCTCTTCACGTCTCATATACTCGAAGCTCCGAACAGAGAGGTTGTGGTTCATCTTCTGCAGGACTGAACTCTCCATACCTACCCCGTCATCACTGACGGTTACCAGAAGCCTTGATTGGGTTGTTTCGATATGGACCCTGAGCAATCCCTGGCCAACCTGGCACTCCAGACCGTGGATGATGCAATTCTCCACTATGGGTTGCAGCGTAAGCTTCGGGATGCGGTAGGAGAGAACCTCGTCCTTCTCGTCATCATCGATGATAACCTCAAGTGCCATACGGTTTCCGAAACGGAATTGCTGGATGAAAAAATAGTTGCGGGTATTCTCCAACTCCTGCTCCAAGGTGACAAGATTCTCCACATTGCTTATGGTATACCGAAAGAAGGTAGACAGAGCCTCTGTCATGGAGGCGACATTGTCCAGACCGGCCAACAGTGCCTCGGAACGAATCCCTTCCAAGGTATTGTAGAGGAAGTGCGGGTTTATCTGATTTTGCAAGGCTAGGAATTGGGCTTGCCGCTTACTGGCATTCATTATCTGGTCTGTATTCAAGAGAGTATGCAACTTGGCTTCAACCTCTTTCATCTCCCTGTTCAAGGGCAGCCTTTTGTCGATTACATTTTCGAAGGTATATCCGGATGCAAAAAGCTGGAGAATGTGCCTTGTACGCTTGTAGGGTACTATAATCCAACCATAGAGCAGTAAGGCACATACCACAACCAGAAGAAATCCCAAGAGCAACCATACCAAGGATTGGATTCTCCCCGTTTGGTACAGAAGCGCCATAAAAAGAAGGCCTATCAGAAGTGTTGCCACTAGGGCCATCCAAAGTACTAAGCGCTCATCAAGATATCGGGTTCTCCTAGCCATACAGTTTCCTATACTCAATGGGCTTTATCTGACAGGCCTTCTTGAATACCCGGGAGAAATGTTTTGGATCGCGGTAGCCAACCATCTGTGCTATCTCACCTATGCTGAAATCACTGTTTGCCAACAGTCGCTTTGCTTCGGTGATGCGAAGATCCAACAGGTATTCAAAAAAACCCTTGTTGCAGTTTTTCTTGAAGAGCGAGCTGAAATAGGAACTGTTCAAATTAACGGCTTCACTTACCGACTCCAAGCTGATGAGCTCATCACAAAAATGCAGTGCCATATACTCTTGTGCCTTGCGTATCGGCTTGCTGAGGTTCTCTTCCTTATCATCAAGGTACAGGTTGAACACCTCTTGCATGCCTGAAAAAAAAGCGTCCTCCAACATATTCATGGAATATGCATTTTCCAACTGTTGCCTCTTTTCAGTAAGGAATGCGTCTGTTGTACGACTACTGGTCATGTGTTCTACTATAAAGCCTGACCCGCCATCAAAACAATCCACCATAATCTTGGATTTGGCATAGGGAGAAAACTTCATAGCTTCCAGGTCAGCAAAAAATGTTGCACAGTGGCTTTTCAGTGCTGTTTCTGAATTCTGAGCACAGATTCCCTGCAGGCCAAGGACAAACGGCTTGACCATACTATTTGGGGGTACCTCTTCACATCCTGAGGCAACATAGCGCTTCATACTCCCTGTAATAAGGCGCAGGGCTACCGCCTGCTGGCTTGCCAGCACCGAACCCGATAACTCTTTATACGTTTTCACTGTCACACCCAAGCCTAGGGTGAATAGGATATTCCCATAGATTTCACCTTGGGTCTTGAGGAACTGCAGAAGCGACTCACTACCTTTGAGAACCAAAGATGCACTGTTCTCCGGGTAAGAGAGCAACAGATAGATACTTCCCTCGTGCAAATGGGTGACAATGTCGGAGCAGAATGAAGAAAACTCACGAATTACGAACTCCTCCACCTTTGCAACAAGGATAGAGTCTGATCGTTGGGCATGAAACCCCTTGAGAAGATCCATCTTGATGGAAAGTACCTGCATGATATCTGATGGAGAAAAACAGGTTGCAAGGAGGTTGGTCTGCCCTTCTCCTATGAGCAGACCAAAGGCTAACGCACGCTTGTTCCTTCGCTCCTGTGTTACTTGTTGCTGTAACTGCTGGTTAGCTTCGACCTGCGACTGTTGTTCAGCATGACGAGAGACAATCTTGTTGAGGGTCTGTTCCAGTTCCAGTTTCTTTATGGGCTTGAGCAGATACTCCGCTACCCCATACTTTATTGCAGTCTGCGCATAGTCAAACTGCTTGTGCCCACTGATGATGATGAACTGCAGGCTGGGCTGAATCTCTTTTGCCTTGCGGATAAGGTCCAGACCATCAAGGCCCGGCATTCGGATGTCAGTGATGACGAGATCGGGTGAATGTTCCTTGATTAGCTCAAGGGCACTGTTCCCATCATACGCTTTAGCACAGAGGGTAAGACCCAAGTGTTGCCAATCAATGAGTGCGCATATCAGGGCGCACACTCTCGCTTCATCATCTGCAACTATAACCTTCATTCCCTGATTATATGACCAAACAAACAATTCCGATAGTCAAAGTACAGTTTTTCTTACTCCCAAGGTATCAACCCAGCCCTCCAAGGCTACAAATGTCTTTTCAAGGTCAATAAAGCGGAGCGTTGCAGCCCCATCCTGGGTGGTCTGCTGTGCATTGACGATGACTAGTGGGGCTCCATTTCTGGTAGCATACAAGGGGAAGGAGGCTGCTGGCTGGACGCGTAGCGAAGAACCAAGTACCAGACAGAGGTCGGTGTGGCTGAAATCCTCGTACGCACGATCGAGGATGTGGGCGTTCAGGTTCTCCCCGTAGAATACGATATCGGGCTTTATCAGGGAACCACAAGCCTTGCAGAGTGGAACCTCATCATTGAGTACGATAGGGACTATCTGTTCATAGGAGTAATGGGCATTGCAGTTGGTGCAGTAGTGGTGCATAGCACTGCCATGCACCTCATACTGCTTCTTGCTTCCAGCCTTATGATGCAACATGTCTATGTTCTGTGTATACAGCGAACGCATGTATCCTTTGGCCTCAAGCTTGGCAAGCGTCCTATGCACGACATTCGGCGTATAGGTATCCAGGTGGTACCAGTACTCCTTTGCCCAGGTATAGAAGACATCAGGATGCTGCATAAAGAAGGAGATGCTCAGGATATGCTCAACATCAAGGCCTTCCCATTTCTTGGAATAGATGCCCTTGGAACTGCGGAAATCAGGGATGCCCGAAAGCGTGGAAACCCCAGCCCCGGTGAAGACAGTCATCCTCTTTGCATTGAGAATCAGGGGCTTGAGTATGGAGAACTTCTTTTCAAACTGTTGGAGAGTTTCTGAATTTGTTTTCATATGCCTCCAGTATACAGCATTAAAGCCTTATAGGGTATACTATTCAACAAGTGTTCCCGTATAGGTGTTTCCCTTCAGTCCGGTAAGTCGCACCGTGACGATGCTTCCAATGGTAGGACTACCATCAAAGACGACCATCTCGTTGTGCTCGGTTCTTCCCAGCATCTGATTCTTGTCATTTCTGGAAACTGCATTGACCACCACTTTGGCTGTGCCTTGGGAGCGTTTGGTCTTCTCACGCACAAAGACCGCATGCTGAAAATTGATGAGATCGGTCAGTCTTCTCCCCCTCACCTCTTCTGGGACCTCTCCAGGCAAAGATACGGCTGCTGTCCCTTCACGAGGATTGAAGTAGTACATGAAAGCCTCAATGCAGCCCATCTGGTCAAGGGCTGTAATGGTGTCCTGATACTCCTCCTCTGTCTCCGAAGGGAAGCCTACCATGACGTCGGTGGCAAAGGTTGCCTGAGGAATCTCCCTCTTGATGGTCTCCACCAGGGAAAGGAAATGATCGCGGGTGTACTTGCGGTTCATGAGGCCCAAGATCCGGGTATTCCCGCTCTGCATGGGTATGTGCAGGTGCTTGGCTACCTTGCTCTGGGTCTTGATGACGCTGATGAGCTCATCGGAGAAGTCCTTGGGATGGGGGCTTTCAAAGCGTATCCACTCAATATCCCCAGCAACAGAGCAAACCTTCTCCAACAAGGATGGGAAGGTAAGGACCTTGCCATCTTCTTCATAGTGGTAGCTGTTCACATTCTGGCCAAGCAGGGTTATCTCCTTCACTCCCTTGGAATCGAGAAACCGGACCTCAGAGAGGATTTCCTCAACAGGACGGGAGATCTCCCTTCCCCTAACATAGGGGACTATGCAGTAGGAACAGAAGTTGTTGCATCCGTTCATAATGGGTATATACGAGGAGTATTCACCTTCCTGGTAGTAGGAGGTCCCAAAGCTATAGGTCTCCGTTCGTAATTCGGCGCTTTCAGGAGAGACAAGCACTTCAAGGATCTTCTGCTTGTCATTTGTGCCCAACACATAGTCCACGTGCGGAGCCTCATCCTTGAGCTCTTCCTGCAAGCGTTCGGCCATGCATCCGGTCACGATGAGTGTCAGGGGGTGAAGGGTCTTTATATGGGCAAACAGACCGAGTCTTCCCCATATCCTGTTCTCTGCGCTTTTGCGCACAGAGCAGGTATTGAGGATGGCACAATCTGCATCTTCTGCAGTTTTGGCAGGCACAAGACCTGCTCCTTTGAGTTGGAGGGCCAGGGCATTGCTTTCAGCAGTGTTCATCTGGCAACCATAGGTCTCTATCCAGTACGAGCGAATCATTTGGTATCCTTATCAGCAAGCGACATAGCCGCTTGCAGTGTATTTTTCATCAGCATTGCGATGGTCATCACCCCTACCCCTCCAGGGACAGGGGTGATGAAGGAACAGTGAAGGGAAACAGCATCATAGTCAACATCCCCAACGAGGCGATAGCCTCGCTTGGTTGAGGAATCTTCGACGCGGTTGATACCGACGTCAATGACAACAGCGCCTTCCTTGACCATGGAAGGTTGTATGAACAGGGGTTTGCCGATGGCGGCAACAAGTATATCTGCGCTTGAGGTAAGTGAAGGAAGGTCGGTGGTGCGAGAGTGGCAGACCGTCACAGTCGCATCGCGTCCTTTCTGCATAAGCAGGGCAGCAAGGGGTTTCCCTACGATGTTGCTTCGTCCAACGATGACCACATGCTTACCGGAAGTCCCAATCTTATAGTGGTCTAACATCGCAAGCACTCCCAAGGGGGTGCAGCTGACAAAGGTGGGAAGCCCGATAAG
>CAZTXW010000068.1:0-10269 GCA_964617345.1 uncultured Sphaerochaeta sp.
CATTCGGCAAGGAAAGAGAGGAGTAAAGAAAAGCTGTGCACTTTCCTGCACAGCCCAACTCTCAAACATTAGATGGAAAGATCATGTTCCTGAAACACTAAACGTAATGTCAGCAGTATAATTACCATTAGGAGCACCAGAAACGGCATTAACAGCAGCGATTGTATTTCCATTGATGTCTTTATCCCCAGAAGTATATGTGAGGTAAGGTACTATGGTAATTTTTGTTGCATCAAACTTTTCAGTTGAACTGGCTGCAGTGTAACTGAAGATTGTAAAATCATTACTACCGACAACAGGAGTCACTGCAAACCCTTTAGTACTTTGAACTTCTTTAATCAATACCGTTCCAGTGCCACCATTATCGAAATTACCTACTTCCATTGTAAAGTCAAAGGATCCGGTTTCGGCATTAGTCTTATATCCATAATAGAAAGATGGAGGAGTTGTTGCATTAAAAGCATCATTCACTTCCACTGTACTTGCAAAAACAGTATTTATATCAACTGAGTTGCTGGTAGCGAAACCATGGTACATATACTCCCCAATTACAGCTGTCAATTGAGCGGTTACATCAGCAGGTGTTGTAACCGTATAGGCGGCAAACAGGCCTGCTGTTGCCAGAACCAGAATCATCGATATAGCCAAAATTCTTTTTTTCATAAAATTCTCCTTTAGTGAGAGCCGTCCGATGGGTTCTCTCATCTATGCACATAGCATATCCCCTACTCAGACTTATGTCAATATCTAATCACCTTTAAAGGGAAATATTTTCTTTTTATTGTTTAATATTTCATATTTACATGTATTATATATATTTAACTCTTACACAACTTATAACGCAAGTATTGAATAAAATCAAATTATGGATAATATGCCTATTTATAATTCCTAGTAAAATAAGGGTTATTAAATACAACCGGCACACCCTTGACATACCCAAGGAAGTATCGTGGCACATATGATAAAAAAACTGCTTCCCAGTCTGACATCGTATCAGACCGGGAAGCAGCAAACTCATCACAGGAAAAACCTCCAGGCTAATCCTCAACCCCAATATTGATCTCCACGGTAGATTGATAATTTCCCCTTGATTTGGACATTACATCAGATTGATTCGCATAAACGGTAAGTGTGTATGGATAAAATATCGTCCCTGATGTGGAGGTGAAATTCGATAAAGTATATACATGCGTATTAGTGTGTGGCAAAGTCATCGCGGGGCCGTTCGGAGGGATAACCTCTACCTGGCTGATTCGTACGACATCAGCATTAGGTCCCCCATCCTCATGGGTAAAATCCTGGATCTTGGCATTCACTACCAGGGATAGCCCAACGTTGGTCTTGATCCCATAATTCAGAGTCGCACCAGCGGGGTCAAAGGCATCACTGACAGAGGGAGGTTCAGAAACAAACGTATATGACTCCGTTCCATCCAGGAACCCATGATACAGATACCCTGGAACCGAGGTGGTGAGTGTGATACTCACGCTAGCCGGGTTTGCTGCCCCAAGCGTCATTGCCAGTAAGAGAATATATACTATAAGAAGATATTTTTTCATATCTTGGTTGTCCTCCCCAGAAAGCGTGCAAGCACATTCCGTTTTATCTCCACTACAACTATAACGTCATTGGGAAACTTATGTCAAGAACGAGATAGGTTTTATGGGTTTATTTGGACAGGTTATATTTTAATGTTAATATTATCTTTTATTGTAAGTAGTTACGTATTTCTATCTTATGACACCTATCCTCACATTATCCCTCACCACCATGCTTGTTGCTCTTTCCAGCAATCCCTACAGCTTCGCCCATCGCCGTCAGTTCTCTCCTTATGTCACTTTGAAAGAAGTAGATATGAAATCAGCAATAGTACCAAAGCATCCATCATACCTTATAAAACGCTTATGGCTATGGAATTGTATAAGTATATTTTCCAGCATAAAATATCTACTTATCACACAACACTTACCAAACTTCTTACATATTACATCAGCAATCACTTGTATTTTATTGCTTTACAGACTAGTATTGGGAGTGGGACTTACGTATGTTAGAAGTCACGTAGACCAGCAATCCTCAAGGATGCAACGAGTAAAGAGGTTATAAATAGTATGATACTTCCAATCGCTTCAGAAACCAAATCAACCATGATAGCTAATCAGCTTGAGGAGATGATCCTCAACAAGAAATACAAGGCTGGGGAGAACCTGCCTAGCCAGCACACCCTTGCCACCCAGTTCGGTGCAAGCAGCCGAAGTGTCCGTGAAGCCTTCAAGAATCTTGAGGCCAAAGGGCTCATCGAAGTGCAACAAGGAAAAAGGGCTCTGGTCAAGAGCAACAACCTTGACCAGTTCGTAGAGTCCCTCTCCATCTCCATGATCAGGAACCAGACTCCGGACAAGAAGCTTCTCACCGACCTTATGCAGGTACGCACTACTATAGAGGTATCGGCAACAAGGGAGCTCTCCCGTGATCCAAGCAGGATGCTCATCGTTCGTTCACTTGATCGCTGCTGCACCAAGATGGAGAACCTGTTGCCTTCCCTTGAAAGCGGCAAGGACACCGATGCAATCGAGCAGTTCAAGCAGGTGGACTTTGAGTTCCATGCCACCCTGATCAAGTCAAATGACAACGCCATCCTGACCAGCATCTATGAGAACCTGGCACCCCAGCTCTACATAGCGCTCGACCGTCTTCCTGAGTCCTATAACGAACAGCGAAAGAAGGTCAACGAGTATAGGTACCTGGTAGAGGCTCTTGAAAATGGGCAGACCGACCTTGCTGTAGCACTTACGCTGGTCAGCTTGACCAACATCAAGGACAAGTTCGAATCACTCAAATTCTAGCCCTTGTGCACTTCAAAAAAGACAGAGAAGCTTCGTCTTCTCTGTTTTTTTTATCTGAAGAAATTGAAATCCTATAAGTAATTATCATAATCCTTATGAGCAACTCCTATGTCAAATGTATGATATATGTAGCCAATTGTGTACATTTGTTTTAACTGATGACATATATAAAATATCTAATATGTAGCTATTGCATAAAGTTACAAAGTGAGTTACTTTATATATAGCACACAACATAGAACTTATGACATCTAAAAAATCGCACATGGATTTTTACCTAAAAGGATATCAGAATGAATTATATTTCTGAAACTAAATCAACCAGGATAGCTAAGGCCCTTGAAACAATGATACTGGACAACACCCTGAAAACAGGGAGTTTTCTCCCTTCACAGCAGAAGTTGGCTGACCAGTTCCAAACTTCCAGCCGCCCGATCCGAGAAGCCCTGAAACTCCTTGAGGCAAAGGGGCTGGTTACCATAACACAAGGCAGACGTGCCCAGATACGCAGCAACAGCCTGGACCAGTATGTAGGATCACTCTCTACAAAACTCGTCAACAGTCCCATCAGCACCGGCAAGCTCATGAGAAACCTGATGCAGGTACGCATCTCTGTCGCAACCAGTGCCGCAAGGGAGTTTACCCGCCTTGAGAATCGTGAAGCGTATCTCGCACAACTCTGGAAGGCTAGCAACACCATGGAGGCTGCAGTCCCCAAGGTATTCAAGAAGGATGCCGAAGGACTGAAGATGTTCCAGGATGCGGAAAACGAGTTCCATCACATCCTCATCAATGCCAATGGCAATCAGATCCTCTGCAGTATCTACGACAACCTCGCCCCCATGCTGGTCACTGCCCTGAATGCCATCAAATTTACCCCGACCCAGATTGAAAAGCGTGCCAGGGATTATATGTACCTGTGTGAAGCCCTGCAAAACGGTCAGACCGACCTTGCCGTCGCATTGGTACTGGTAACGCTCACCTCCTTGGAGAACAAGGTCAATGACCGCTACCCCGATGAAAGTGCAATAGCGTACGCCTAACTTTGGGTTCTTCTGCAAGAGGCCTCCCCTGTGGTATAGTCCACCGAGGAGGCCCTCCCATGCGCACACCTATCATTGAAATCAGTCATGCAACAGTCAGGAGACAGGGCAAGGCAATCCTTGACGATGTATCCTTTAGCGTCAACTCTGCTGAGCATGTCGCGATCATCGGACCCAATGGCGCGGGTAAGTCAACCTTGGTCCAGGTCATAAGCGAAGAGATCCATCCCCTCTACAATCCCCTCTCAAAAAGGATTCTCTTTGGGCAGCAGCGCTGGCAGGTGCTTGAACTGAGAAAAAGACTGGGCATTGTCTCACAATCCCTGCAGTACCTGTGCAACAGTACCTACAAGGCATGGGAAATAGTTGCCTCAGGATTCTTCAGCTCCATAGGGCTGGATTTCCATCATCAGGTGACCAGTGCCCATCTTGAAAAGGTTGAAGAGGTCATGCGGAGCTTTGAGGTCTGGCACCTAGGGGACAAGCAGATGAACCGCCTCTCCTCTGGCGAGGCAAGGCGGGTCCTACTCTGCCGGGCAAGCGTGCATGATCCTGAGGTAATGTTGCTGGATGAAGCCGGGGCAAACCTCGACTTCCCGGCCCGCCACCAGTATAGGGCATCGCTGGAGCAGCTCTCAGAGAGGGGAAAAACCCTTATACTCGCCACCCATGAGCTCAGCGAGATCATTCCGGCAATTGAGCGTGTGGTAGTCATGAGCAAGGGGAAGATTGTTGCTGATGGTCCTAAAAGTGAGATCATCACCGAAGATATCCTATCTTCAGTGTACGGCTCAAGGGTCTTCGTCGATCAGCGTGAGGGCCTCTACACGGCCTGGTGTTAGGACGAATTTTCAATTATTCACACAACAAGGGTTTTTTGTAGTATATTTTAGGTAAGAACATAACAAGCGAGGTCTGCTATGAAGCGTTGTTCCATCATAATTCACAGTGTAAGCGGTAACTGTTACATCATCGGGTCCTATTTGCAGGAGCTTTTGATCGAGCGCAATGTAGATGCACGGCTCTATCGCGTCGAAGATACCGATCTGCATATCTGGGCAAACACCCAGGAAACAACCAATGACTTTTACGAGGATATCCTTGCCCTTCCAGAGGCAAGTGCTGAAACCCTCCTTAAAAGTGATATGATCATCCTGGGAAGCCCCACACGCTTTGGCAACACCTCAGCGGAGATGAAGGCTTTCCTGGATACCACCCTACCACTGAGCAAGGACCAGAGTCTGGAAAGCAAGTTCTTTGCCTGCTTCACCAGTTGCTCCCACTCCACCTGCGAAGGGGCCCATACCCTCAGTGCCATGATCTACTGGGCACAGAGCATGGGGATGCTCCACATCCCCTACGGCGTCCATGAGGAGAACGACAGTTACGACCAACCGGTCGCAGGCATCGTCCATCTGGCTGGAAGGGAGGATTCCATCCGTCCAAGCGATAGGCTGGGCAAGGAGATGGAGACATATGCGGATATCCTGAGTGCCTACATCCAGGAGGATGAATAAGAGGAACAGGAATAGTCTTTGTCTTTCTACAAACAGAGTAGTGGAGGAAGCGGCCTTTGGTCGCTTCCTCTCTTTTATGCATGCACTCCCTCTTTATTTGTAAGTAATGCCTTTTTGACTTTATGTCTTGCTTTGGTTACAATACATCTAAAACTGCATCTGAGTATTTCAATGTTTTTTTCCTGCTGTATTTGTCCACTTAGAACTTGCTATCTAGATATTTGGCCTAGTTGAAACCCTGGCCTTTGTCAGGCCCATGTTTTTCAGCAACAGGGAAGGTTTCCCAGAAGAGGCAGAGCTCCGGTATGGGGTACCTATGCTTTTATGCTGCTTGTCATGGTATTGTTCTGTTCTCTATTTCGGGACTGCCTAAGTACTCTTCCCATCCATTACCCTACGGTTTGTACTTCTTGTTCGCATCAGAATCCTTGGAGAAGAACTCCCTTATCCTGTAGAACCACCGCTTGAGCCTTCCCTTTCCATAGCGCGTCTTATAGTCACTGGTCGCACTCTCGATGGAAACCTCATGACTGCCACTCATATGCTTGAGATTGTCCCAGTGCCTCACTATCCACAAGTACAGGTCACCTTCGGTATTGCCAGGGAATGCATTGAGCAGTTTCTCCCTGCGCACCTCTTCGATGATGGGAGAGTAAACCTTTCGGTACCACGACCGGGCTGCAGTCTCAAAGCTCAGCTCCTCATCCTTACCCTCGTTGAGGTAGTACTTGTGTACAAGGATGTGGTTCACCATCTCGGGATAGGACCCGGGTGAGGTAAAGTGAATCTGGTCCATGGGAAGGAAGGTGGGAGTGTATTGGGTTATGAAGCGCTCACGCTCATACTCGACAACCCGCTTGGCAAGCTGCTTCATCGTCAGCCCCGCCTCAAGGGTGATCTCAGTATCGAGACCAACCACCTCAGCATCGATGAACTCAATGCCCTGTGTCTTAGCAACCGACACACGATGATTGCCGTCACGAACGAAGTACCACTCCCCTATCTTATATACTGAGATCGGGGGAAGGATCACATACTCCTTTGCCGCCCTGTCGATACTCTGCCAGCGGGAGCGCAACATCTCCTTCTTGGGGTAGAATGCCAGGGTAAAGTCCTGGTACCTGCCCTCGCTTCCAATGATCTTGTCCACGGAGATGGTCTGCATCCCCAGATATGTCTCATTCTTCGGCTTGATCAGTTCGGTGACCGCATACAGGGAGAGCAGATCGGTATTCTTCCATGCAAGACCACTGAGCAGTGATTGCATCCTTCCACGTGTACGGGCCTTTTCAAAATCCTCTCGAGCCTGATTGGACATGTCAATTGCCACTGTCTCTATCCTTTCCCAGTGAAGGGTCTTCCAACATGTAGTTCTGAAAGACATTGATGATCTTTGTTTCTTTAAATACAGTATGCCTGTTTGCATTCAAGTCATGCAAGTGAATATGCCCATGCAGGAGGTATTTTGGCTTGAACCACTCCATAAAGGTAAGGAAAGCAGCAAATCCCTGGTGACAACGGTCAACATCGTCACCTAAGCCCAATGGAGCTGCATGCGTAAGCAGGATATCGAGGTACCTTCCACGGAACAGACGGTTGAACAAGAGGTGCGGAACCATCTTCAGTATTCTGAAGGACATCTCCCGCTCGGTGAACTGGTGCTTGCCCTTGTTGTATCGCATTGCCCCACCAAGGCCTGCTATGATGAGCTTGTTTCGTTTGTCATAGACGACTTTCCCATCGACAAAATCCCCCCCAAATGCGGGAAGCAACTGCATGGAGCCCTTGGTATCGGTATAGCCATACTGCACAACTGAGGATGAGGAAGAGAACTGATGCAGGTATTCCAGGTTATGGTTCCCAAACACAAAGTAGAGGGGTTTGTTCAGTGATGAGATGATGAACTCATAGTATTTGAGGGGAAGGTCGCCAGCAGCCAGGATCAGATCAACATCACCATAGCGTGATGCTATGTTCTTGGAGTAGATGAGAGGATCGGTCTCATCGGAAATGCAGAGTATTTTCATCGCTATCCCACCAGGTATCCACAGTCGACGACGATGACTTCACCAGTTATCGCCCTTGCTTGAGAGAGAAACAAGACGCAGGAGGCTACTTCCTCCACCTTGACCATCCGCTTGAGGGGGGCCCGACTTTCAAACATGGTACGCACAGGATTGGAAGGATCACAGAGGTAAGGCGCCTCGATCAGGCCAGGGGCTACGGCATTCACCCTGATGGGTGCCACTTCTGCAGCAAGGCTCTTGGTATACGAGACTACAGCCCCTTTTGATGCATCATAGTGAACAGTCTGACCAAAGCCCGGGTGTATGGCATTGATGGAGGCAATGTTGATGATGGAAGCATCCTCTGATTGTTTCAGCAGGGGAAGGGCGGCTTTGGTCACCAGAAAAAGCCCTTTCACGTTGGTATCGAATACTCTGCTCCACTCTTCTGCTTCCAATTCCTGTTGGTCAGCGAGGGTAAGGAGGCCACTGTTGTTCACCAAAACATCAAGTTTTCCTATCCTGCTGAAAAGTTTTGGCACACTCCCTTCCTCAAGCAGGTCCAGTCTTTCTATGGTCAGATTGTCTCCAAGTTCATTCTTCAGCTGTTTTGCGCCTTCCCTATCCTGGGCATAGGTGGCAATGACTGCATATCCCGCTTGCATGAATGAACGGCAAATACCCGAACCCAAATTACCTGTCCCTCCGGTTACCAGGACTGTTCTCATCGGTCCTCCTCTCGTAGGAAATCCATCAGACGGTCGCAGGATGGATAATCGGCCATCAAGGCCATTGTCCCCTGCTTGTAGCGGCTCTGATCAAAGGGAGGACACATCGTGGTAGCACAGAGGGCATACCCCCCATCCAGCAGCTTTGTACCCTGGTAACATCCTCCAGGAACCAAGGAGAGGGGGGCGATGCCCTCCCCCACCGGTCCAAGCAACGTCAGGGAGTGCCTTCCATCAGGGTAGAGCACCAGCTGTTCAAGCGGGAAGCCTTGCAAAAAGTACCAAAGCTCGTCGGTGGGCAACCAGTGCAGGCTGGAGAAGCTATCCTCGGTCACCAGGTAGTAGATGGTCCCCCCTAGTATGGAAGAGCCGCTTCTATGGGTATAGTACTTGCGAAAGTACCCCCCTTCCCCTTCGAGCTCCTCAAGACCCAGCTTCCTGATCAGCAGCCGGGCTTCATCCATCAGAGCGGCCATGAGCGGGTGACCCCACGGATCAGCAGAGCAAAGCTCTCCTTGACCTTTTCGCTGGTCTCCATCACCTCCTCATGGTTAAGGGGTTGGTCCAGGATCCCAGCCGCCATATTGGTGATACAGCTGATGCCCAGCACCTTCATGCGCATGTGACTCGCCGCTATAGCCTCGGGGGCTGTGGACATTCCCACGGCATCACAGCCGAGGATACGGGCGGCCCGCACCTCTGCAGGGGTCTCATAGGAGGGCCCTGCAAAGAACATGTACACCCCTTCCTGCAATGAAATATTCAGGGAGGCAGCTTCCTGTCGGGCTATGGCCATCAGGGTCTTGTCATAGGTATTGGTCATATCAAAAAAACGCTCTCCCAGCTTTTCGTTGTTGGGTCCACGCATCGGGCTATCTGCAATGAGCTTGATATGATCGGTTATCAGCATAAGGTCGCCAGGCTTGAAGGAGGTGTTCACCCCACCGGCTGCATTGGTGACCAACAGGTTGCTGATACCCAAGGCATGCATCACCTGGATAGGGAATACCACCTGGTCCATCCCATACCCTTCGTAGTAGTGGAAGCGTCCCTGCATGCACATCACGCGCTTGCCTTCCAGGAGACCCACCACAAGACGGCCCTTGTGGCCAAAGACGGTAGAAACGGGAAAGAAGGGAATATCCTTGTAGGAGATGTAGATGCGATCATCCAGTTGTTCTGCCAAATCGCCCAGGCCACTACCAAGCACCATACCGACAAGCACCGGCTCATCGCCAATTCGCGAGGTAATGTACATCGCCGCTTCCTGCATCTTCTCGTTCAGATTTTCCATATATCCTCCATTGAAATATTTTTCTCGTTGCACTCAGATTCTAGAATGGTTCTCCCACTGCCTTCGGGGCGGCCGACTTCTTGGAGAAGGCCACCAGAGCCAATAGGGTTGCTATATACGGGAACACCTTGAAGAATACCGGAGGTATTATATTCAAGGCAGGGATAACCTGGGATACGTTGGCGATGGTGGTGGCGATACCGAAGAAGAAGGTCGCTCCCAGTATGCCAAGGGGTTTCCATTGCCCGAAGATCAAGGCTGCAAGGGAGAGGAATCCCAACCCGGCGACAGTCCCATTGAATTCACCCGAGTAGGTGACCAGGATCACTGATCCTCCAAGACCTGCAAGGGCTCCGCTCATGGTAACCCCAAAGTAACGCATCAGCCGTACATTGACACCTGCAGAGGCTACAGCCGATGGGTGCTCGCCACAAGCCCTGAGGCGCAGGCCAAAGGAGGTCTTGTAGAGCAAGATCCAGGAGAGCGCCCAGATGAGCAGGCAAAGCCAGGTCGTCCAGTAGGTCTGGCTAAAGAACAGGGGTCCCAGAATGGGAATCTTTGCAAGGAAGGGAATATTCTTCCGGACAATACCCATGAAGATGCGCACATTTCCGCTTCCAGAGATGGTACGGGCCAGATAGACAGTAAGGGCAGCAGCCAACATGTTGATGGCGGTACCGCTGATGATCTGGTCAGCACGCAGATTGATGGATGCGAAGGCGTGCAGCAACGAGAAGATTGCCCCGGCAAGTACGCCGACAAGCAGACCTACGGGCAAGGCATTGATGCCAAGCGTTGCTTCAGTCAGCTTGATGGTAATGGCCGAAGCGAA
>CAZTXW010000069.1:0-10239 GCA_964617345.1 uncultured Sphaerochaeta sp.
TGCGATGTTGCCGATGGGTTTGGAGGGGGCTGGACCAAGGAAGAGAGGCTACGCATCATGCGTGACTCCAATGTAGGGGCCTTTGCTCTCATTACCTTGGTCTGTACACTGCTTGTACAGGTCTCTGTCATAGCAGAGGTGCTCGACTACCTTCCCATACTGCTGCTTGTCCCTGCCCTGGGTAGGACTATGGTGGTGATAGCTACCTGCACCTCCACCTATGCGCGAGAGGGTGAGGGTACTGCATCGACCTTGGTGAATCAGAGCAGTCTGAGACATATGGTGGGGCCTCTGGTGCAGATTGTCCTATACATAGGCATGCTATTTGTCCTGGATAGCCCCTCTTTCCTGCCTTCTCTTTCTGCCTCCCTGTTTGCCCTGGTCATGACGCTCTTTGTCCTGCACATGAGCAAGAAATCTATCGGTGGAGTCACCGGTGATGTCCTGGGTGCCATTGAGATCCTTTCGGAGAGTGCATCCTATTTGGGGGCCTTGATTCTGTTGGCCGTTACGGGGTAGTTTTCGCTATATCACTGCTTAGGAGTACTGAAATGATGGATATTGTCTGCCTTGACCTGGAAGGGGTGCTGGTTCCCGAGATTTGGATCAACGTTGCCCAGAAGACCGGAATAGAGGCTCTTCGCCTGACCACCCGTGATATTTCCGACTATGACATACTGATGAAGGGCAGGTTGGAAATACTACGCAAGCACAAACTCACCCTCGCTGATATCCAGGGTGTCATTGCAACCATCCGACCTTTGGATGGGGCTATTGAGTTTCTCAATGAACTTCGGTCCAGGACACAGGTGCTTATCCTCAGCGACACCTTCACCGAGTTTGCCCAGCCTCTGATGAAACAGCTTGCCTGGCCGACTCTCTGGTGTAATAATCTGGTTATCGATGACGAGGGAATGATCGAGGATTACAAGTTGCGCATCCGTGATGGCAAATACCATGCCATCATAGCATTGAAGGGACTGAATTTCAGGACCTTTGCAGCTGGGGACTCCTACAACGACCTCTCCATGATCGAAGAGGCCGACGCAGGATGCCTGTTCAGGGCTCCTGAGGGTATCCTCTCAAGCCATCCACATCTGCCTCATGCTACCGACTACAAGGAGTTTTCAGCAGTGATACAGGAGTTTTTACACCGATGAAGCGCAAGGAATTTCTCTCTTTGGCCATGACGATGCTCGTCCTCCTGCTTTCGATGCTCACCGGCTTCGTCTTGCTGGCCCTGGTCTATGAGGGAAATCCTTACCTTGTCGCACTGGTCGGCTTTATTGTGTTGACAGTCTCCTGTTTTCTGGTGGTATACCTGTTCAAAATGAGAAAACTGCTCGATAGGAACGAAAGGAGAGGGGAAAAGGAAGATGAAAGCAAAGCTAAAGAATGAACTGATTCAGGCTCGGGCTTGGCAGGGACGGAAGACTGTGGTGTTCATGAGCGACTTTGGCTCATCCGATGGGGCGGTCAGTGCCATGCATGGGGTGGCAAATGCTGTCTCCAATGAGCTGCGTCTTTCGGACCTCACCCATGAGATACCCCAATTCAACATCTGGGAAGCATCGTACCGCCTGATGCAGGCAATGACCTACTGGGCTGCAGGGACGATCTTTGTCTGTGTGGTCGATCCCGGTGTAGGCAGTAATCGCAAGAGCGTCGTCGCCCTCACCGAAAGCGGGCACCTGGTTGTTACTCCAGACAACGGCACACTGACGCACATAGCCGAGCATGTCGGTATCCTGGAGGTTCGAGAGATATCGGAAGAGACCAACCGGCTTGCAGGAAGTCAGAGAAGCTATACCTTCCACGGGCGTGATGTCTATGCCTATACCGGAGCCCGTCTTGCCGCTTCCCTGGTCAACTTTGAGGATGTTGGGCCGACTCTGTCCAAGCAGGTAAAGCTCAAGCTGGAGAAAGGCCGTCTTGAGGGGGAGCATACCCTCGTCGGTGCCATCGACATCCTCGATACCCGCTACGGCTCGCTTTGGACCAATATCAGCGATGAGTTCCTTGAGCAGATGGGCATTGCCTTCGGCTCCATGGTACAGGTCACCATCTCCAAGGATGGAAGGATTGTCTACGGATATCCTGTCAAGCTCTGCAGGGGCTTTACCGAGGTAGGCAAGGGTGAGCCCCTGATCTACGTCAACAGCCTGCTCAATCTTGGCCTCGCCCTCAATCAGGGAAGCTTTGCCTCCACCTATGGCATTGGCACCGGTGAAGGGTGGAAGATTACCTTTTCAGTGGTATGATAGGCGCAAAAGGCGCTTAGAAATAGGAGGTTTCATATGGAAAAGTCCAAAGGGATGCAACCTGTACGGATGGTTGTGATCATTGCTATCGGAGCCGCCCTGTATGGGGTCGGCGGTCTGTTGAGTGTGCCTGTCTTCGCCAATACCACGATCAAGCCGGCTATGGCTATCCTAGCCCTTGTCGCCGGTGTATACGGGCCTGTCGTAGGGTTTTTGGTCGGATTCCTCGGTCACTGGCTGACTGACATGTTTGCTGGATGGGGGGTATGGCCTACCTGGATGTTGGGTAGTGGTATCGTCGGGGCCGTCATCGGCCTGTTCCCTATCCTGACCAAGCGAGCATTGGACAAGGGCCTCTTTTCAGGAAAACAGATCGGCTTCTACATCGCCCTGGCTTTCCTGGGCAACTTCTTTGGCTACCTCATCAGCGCTGTGCTTGACTTCCTGCTGTTTGCAGAGCCTCTGGACAAGGTCATCACCCAGCAGCTGATCATCGCCTTCACCAACACGGTGGTCATCGGTATCCTCGGCACCCTGCTGATGGTGCTTGTCGCCAAGCGCAACAAGGACAACAGCAACCTGACACTCGATACTGAAAAGTAGGCATGCAAGAGCCGATCATCTCGTTCAAGGATTTTCAGTTCACCTACAAGGCTCAGAAGTTTCCTACGATCAAAGGCATCACCTTGGATATCTTCAAGGGTGAGAAGGTCTTGCTCGTAGGCCCTTCTGGCAGTGGGAAGAGCACCTTGGGCCACTGCATCAATGCCCTCATTCCCAACGCCTTCGATGGAACGATCGAAGGCTCTGTATCTGTAGCCTCACTCGATGTGGCAACGGGTGACATCTATGCGATCAACGGCCATGTGGGGACCGTGCTGCAGGATAGTGATGCCCAGTTTGTAGGCCTGACTGTCGGGGAGGATATCGCCTTCTCCTTGGAAAACCAGTGTATGGCCCAGGATGCGATGGTCCCCCTGGTAACCGAGATGGCCAATATCGTGGGGATGCAGGATTTCCTCTCCCAGAGTCCTCAGCAGATCTCCGGCGGCCAGAAGCAGAGGGTAAGTCTTGCCGGGGTGCTCGTTGACGATGTGGAGATCCTACTGTTTGACGAACCTCTTGCCAACCTCGACCCCGAGACAGGCAAGCGGGCGATCGCCCTCATTGATGAATTGCACAGCAGTACCGGCAAGACGATCATCATTATCGAGCACCGCCTTGAGGATGTGCTTTCCTGTCCTGTCGACCGCATCCTCCTGCTTGAGGATGGCAGGATAGTGTGCGATACCACCTCAGAGAGGTTGCTCTCAGGATCCCTGCTTGCAGAGAAGGGGATACGTGACCCCCTCTACCTCTCTGCCCTGAGGCAGAGTGGTGCAGACCTTTCGCACGCACAAGGCATTGCCTCCATCGACACCATCGACCTTGACCCGTACTGTGAGGGAATACGCACCTGGTATCAGAAACGACCGAAACCCGCACAGCAAAAAGAGCCTACCAAACAACTGACAATATCCGATCTCTCTTTCTCCTATGATGGTATCCGGGATGTGCTCTCACACATCTCAGCCGAAATATATAGGGGGGAGATGATCAGCATCCTGGGAAAGAATGGGGCGGGAAAGTCGACCCTTGCCCAGATACTGATGGGCATCAATCGCCAGGACAGTGGGACTATCATGTTTGAGGGGGAGGACTTCTCTCCACTCTCCGTTACCGAGCGCTCCTCATCGGTCGGGTTTGTGATGCAGAATCCCAACCATATGATCAGCCACTCCATGATCTACGATGAAGTCGCCTTCGCCCTACGCCAGAGGGGTCACTCCGAAGAGACCATCCGTCCCCGAGTGATGGATGTGCTCCAGCTGTGTGGCCTGCGCGCCTACCACGCCTGGCCCATCTCGGCCTTGAGCTTCGGACAGAAGAAACGGGTCACCATAGCATCCATCCTGGTGACAGAACCGAAGATTCTCATCCTGGACGAACCGACTGCAGGGCAGGACTATGTTCGCTATTCCCAGTTGATGGAGTTCCTCAGTTCCCTGAACAGGAAGACAGGACTCACCATTCTCTTCATCACACACGACATGCACCTTGCCCTGGAATATACCCAGCGTGCTCTTGTCCTCTCTGATGGAGTCCTGCTTGCCGACAAACGCGTGAGCGAGGTGTTCAGCGACAAGGCCCTGCTTGCACAGGCAAACCTGACGGTTACCAGCCTCTACACCTTGGCAAAACGATGCGGTATTAGGGACATCCCCTCCTTCATTGACTGCTTTATCCAAGGGGAGAAAGAGCGTCGACCCGAGGCGGTGGAGGTTGTTTCCCTACAGCAAGAGGAGCTCGATTCACCAAAATTACAGGTTGGACAAAAAAAAGAGCAGATAGAGAGCAAAACCACTCCTACAACACACAATAACGTTACGGCACATGATACTGCAAAGAAAAAGAAGAAGAAAAAGGTCCTGCGCTCAAAGCAGAGTGGCAGGAAGTTCGGCTTTGCCCTGAGCTATGAGGATACCCCCTCATTCGTGCATTCGCTGAACGGGGTGACCAAGCTGGTCTTCTTCATGCTCTGGATAGTGCTCTGCCTCACCACCTTTGACCTGCGTATCCTCATTCCCTCCATGCTTTTCGCACAGCTAGCCCTTGCATCATGCAAGGTTCCCATGAAGAAGTTTCGTCCGTATATCATTGCCATGACCTACGTGATCATGATAAACGCCCTCTTTATCTACCTGTTTTCCCCCGATCAGGGCCAGAGATACCTGGGAACCAGCCATATCGTGTTGGGTTCCCCTACAGCGCGCTATGCCCTGACCGTGGAGACGCTGTTTTACCTCTTGGTGGTCTGTCTGAAATACTTCTCCATCTTTCCCATGGCGCTGTTGTTCGTGACCGCTACGCACCCCTCACAGTTCTCCTCGTCGCTGAATAGGATAGGGGTGCGCTACAAGACCAGCTATGCCGTTGGCTTGGCCATGAGGTATCTGCCGGAGGTAACCTCCTCCTATACCCACATCCTCCATGCCCAGATGGCACGGGGGGTGGACATCTCCAAGAATGTCCCTCTCAGGCAGAGAGTCTCCTCGGTGGGGAAGATCCTAGCCCCCTTGGTTCTCTCCTCCCTCGATCGTATCGATGTGGTTACCAATGCTATGGTCTTGAGGGGGTTTGGCAAACACCAGGGCAGGACATGGTACCTTGCAAGAAAAATGAAATTTTCAGATGTACTTGTCCTTGTTCTCATGGTATGCTGGATTTCCCTTAGTTTGTACCTGCGATTTGGGATGAAAGTGATGTTCTGGTTTCCCTTCTACTAGAAGGAAATTGCTGTTTTGTTGGGGAAAACCGAGTAATAATGCCGAAAGCGTGGTAAGGGTCTTGACTCTTGTGCGTGATATCCCCATCTTATGTTGCATTAAATCCAAAGGGACGCCACGGCGAATTTTAGGAGGCAAACTGTGTCCGATATGTTTGTTCAGGAGATGGAAGAGCACCTTCTCGTAATGCGAAAAGAGTTGCTTGACAAGCTGACTGAGGATAATAGTGACTTCAGGGAGATGGTAAATGCCATGGGTATCAAGGATAGCATTGATGTTGCTGCTGACGATATTGCATTTAAGAAAATGGAAGCCATTAACAAGCATGAGGCTAATCGCCTCCGCTCGATAGAGAATGCCCTGGCCCGTATTCATAACGGACGCTATGGACACTGTCTCAAATGTGCCAAGAAGATTCCGGAGGAGAGGCTCAGAGCCATTCCTTACGCAGTGCTCTGTATCGATTGCAAGAGTGCCGAAGAAGCCCCGGGTAGACGCTAGTTATCTCAGGTTGGAAGTAAAAAACAGATGGCGTGCATCCCTAGGGAAGACACCATCTGTTTTTTTGTTCTCTCTTTATCCTTGTTTCTCACTCTTGTCTCGTTCTCGATCTCGCCTTACGTTTTTCTTTCTCTGTTCCCAGCCACCAGTCCAAGGCCTCCCTTGTTCCCTGCTCGCTTGGTTTTCAGAGATACGGGTTGTTCTGCTCTGCTGCTATAGTGGTCGCTGGCCCGTGTCCGGGAAGCACTTGCACCTCTGGGGGGAGCTTCAGCAGTCGTTTGCAACTCTTGACGATCTCATCATAGGAACCACCCTCAAGGTCAGTGCGGCCGATGCTTCCAGCGAATAGTGTATCGCCGGTAAACACGAACTGACCCTGCTCGTGGTAGAGGCAGATGCCTCCTTGTGTGTGTCCTGGTGTATGCATGACCAAAAGATGGCTGTCATGAAGAAACTGGTTGTCTGTAAGAAACCCTGTAGCTTCACTGATCGCCTTCAGTTCCCTCTCATACCTCTGCAGGAAGCTCTTGTCAAAACAGGACTTGCTGAATCGCTCGTAGGCTTGGGAGCCAAGGTAGTGCGAATCCTCTTCCGAGACAAGGACCTCCAGGTGTGGGTACCGCTCTTTCAGTTCACCCAAGGCTGTAATATGATCCCAATGGGTGTGGGTAAGCAGGACTGCAACAGCTTTGACGTTGTGGTTTTCAATGGCTTTGATGATACGCTTCCCTTCATTGCCCGGATCGATGATCCAGGCACTGGAGGTCTCCTCATTGCCCATGATGTAGCAGTTTGTCTGGTATGGTCCAACCACAAGTCGTTCTACAAACACCTGCTACTCCTTGTTGGAATAACTCACCGCTGCGGTGCGGCCCTTGATGTCCATGCCGTTCAGCTTTTCAATGGCCTTTTCACAGTTCTCCTCACTCATGGAGATGAACGAGTACTTGTCATGGATGCGAAGGCTGTAAATGTCCTCTCTGGTGATCTCAAGCTCCTTCTGGAGCAGGAGGGAGAGTTCCTTAGCGTAGAGGCGCTTCATCTTGCCGATGTTGAGATACAGGGTTCTCGCACCTTCTGGTAGAGGTTTCTCTTCACGTTTCTTCTGTGGCGGTCGTTCCTGTTTCTTGCTGTCAGCCTGAGCCGCCTTTGGTGCTGCCTTGCCTTTGGACCCTCTTTGTGGTGCTGTTGCTGTTGTTCTCGTTTTGGGTGAGTTGGCATTGAGCATTTCACGAAGTAGGTAGGCCATAAAATAACTGCGCAGCGTGAAGGGTACATTTTTCTTGATGAGGCGCTTTAACTGTTCCAGTTCTTCTGGATTGGGGTCGGCCTTGGTTTTTCCTGCAAGTACTTGGATGGTCCCTATCAGTAGGTCCTCTTCACTTGCGTTGCTCTTGTTGTCATTTTCCATGAGCATCTCTCCTTAGATAATCGGTAGCTCTTCTGACCCTTGCCAGCGGGTTGTGAGCTTTGGGTTTCCTACTGTGTGGCAGTCCTGTCCCTCACCCGGCCGCGGGATTGGAATTAGGTGCTCGTTATGAGCCTGCCTCAGTGCCCACAGCTAGGAAAACGCTATGGGCAATCAAGTGGATACCGCTTTGGTGCGGTCACACTTTACAAGGAAGAGGAACACGCTGGCACGTGCAAAACAAATGTCTTCCAAGGCTATTCAGGGTAAGGGCATGTGTTCTCCCCATCCCTGAGCAGTTTGGCTCAGAATACCCAACCCTTCATACCCTTGTCAAGGAAATGCAAGGATTTAGCTCTTTTTGGGGCGTTTCTTTCTTTGCCTAGGTGCCTTTATCTATGATACTATCGTGCTATGGGAACCTTTCAAGCGGACATACTGCACAAACAGAAGGAGATCGAGAGTCACCGAGGGGATCTCTACACACTCTATGCCGAACTGGGTTTCAGTATAGCCCTGATCGAGCAGATAACCCCCCTTGGGATTGCAACAGAAGAGTTCAAAGCGTTTGTGGATGTGGATACCAGGTATGAAGAGGCCCGCCAGACCTATGAGCGAATAGAGGGTTTCATCAGTCAGCTGGAGGACCGCTCACGTAAGATTCAGCAGATCGAAGCCGATATCAGGGCCCTCAACGGGCCGAGAAAGAGCCTCCACTCCCGCTTAGGCGCCATCGCATACGAGGCCTTTGGCTCCGATACCTTGCCTGATTATCTCAAGGAGGCCTGTACGCCCCTCTTTGCAGACCACCATAGTATGATCAGGGGATTGCAGACTTCACTGGAACATTGCAGGGCAGAGAAGGGGGCGCTCAATACGCTGCAGTGCTCCCTTCTGAAAATGCGTTTGCAACATGCTCGCAGGCAGGTCATCCCCCTTCTTGTAAAGGGTGGGGCGATCTTGGCCAAGCTTGGCTGTGAAGATGACCTTCCTGGCTTGGGTAAGGAGCATCTTGTCGCTGAACTTGCCCAGTTCAAGAAAAAGGAAGCAGCCTTGCAACAGGAGCTTGCTATCCACCACAGTGCAGTGGCGAAGCTCCGCTCTCAGGAGAAAGAGAGTCCCAGGAACCAGCTTGAGACAAGCAGGAACCAGTTTAGGGAGATGGAGAAACAGCGGAAGCGGGTAAGTAACCTCTACGGCAAGGCGCTATACGACAAACTGGATCAGAACGCTTCTGCCCAACAGGTAGGTTCAGCCTCCATGGCCCTGATCGAGCAGATACGCATGCATCTGCGCAGGGTCGATAGGTTGGAGAAGGATATCCTTGATCTGCAGAACCAGATGAAGGTTGAGGAACTGGAAGCCCAGATCGAGTTGGAAAATCAGAAGATACGCCACTTGCTTACCCAGATAGAGCAGAGCAACAAGCAGATCTCCCAGGTGGAGCTCTCCATTGCGCGCAAGAGGGAGAAGATTGCCTCCTTGAAGCCAAGGGTGGCGTTGCCAAGCCATGAGTGAGCAAGACAACAAAAAGCCCAATGCACAGAAAAAGGCCAAGACTCCCAACGGCAAGAATGCGTTTGGGGAACACATTACCCTTGGTGAGGATGGCACAAAGGAAAAGCCTGTAAGAGTAGTGCAGAGAAAGAAAGTCTCTGTCTCAAATGCAACTATGAAGGTAAGGATTCCAGGGAAACTTGTAGATACCAAAGAGGACAACCCTACCATCCCTGCTGCAAAACCGAAAGATGCACCTGCCAAACCCAAAGCAACAAAGACTCCCAAGCCAGCAACAAAGAGGACACCCCCTGCTGGGCTCTCTTCCCCTAGGCCGAAAAGTCCTACCAAGCCGGCTACCAGGAAAGCTGTCCAACCAGATCCGGATAAGAGGCAAAGGAAGAATACAGCTACAAGCAGGACAAGCATAGGTTCATCAACTAAGGGGCGTGTATCTCCTGCAAAAGGGAAGCCTGCTCCCAGGGCCAAGGTGGTCCCTCCTAGGATAGGGACAAGGCATGGCTATCGCCCATCCCTTGCCTTCCGCCTACGCATTCCGGTATTCCTTGTTGCGATTGTCGTCTGCTTCCTTGCTCTTTTCCTTGCCATCCGTAAGGAGGTGGGGCCGGTGGGCAGATATGTCTCCTCTTCCCTGCAGAAGCCCTATGTGGAGCTGACCATTAGGGCGGGGATGAGTGCACGCGAGGTGAGCCTGTTGCTCAAGGAAGGGGGGGTAGTCGATGATGACCGCTCTGTGTTGCAATTCTTTGTCGACAACAACCTTGCCACCATCTTGCGTAGCGGTACCTTTGTCATGGAGAGGGGGATGGACTATGAGAGCATTGGAAAACAGCTTACCGCAAGGGTAGGGGAGCTTGTCCTAGAGGTGAGTCCTTCCTTTACGCTGGCTACCATCGACAGGTATCTGCATAACCGTGGGTATGCCAAGGCGGGGGCTTTCCTCAAGGCTGCCCAGGCTCTGAAGGAGGAGCACTCGCTCTCCTTTGTAGAGGGGTGGCTACTCAGCGGTGAGTATGTAGTTTCCAATGAAGATCCTGCATCGAGTCTTGCACACGCTATGTTTGATTCCATGCTTGCAGTGGTGCAACCCCACTTGGAATCTGAGCAGGTAGCACGATGGGGGCTGGAACAGACGCTGATAGTAGCCTCCATGATCCAGGCGGAGACCCAGGATGTTGAGCAGATGCCCTTGATCGCTTCGGTGATCTATAACCGCCTTGAGGCG
>CAZTXW010000070.1:0-10140 GCA_964617345.1 uncultured Sphaerochaeta sp.
CATGGCTGCAGCAAGAGAGAACCCGAACCCAGAAGTTATCAGGACTCTGATCGATACCGGCTTGGATGTCGATGCCAAGGATGATTTTGGCTGGACTGCCCTCTATTTCGCCATCCGTTACAATAGCAACCCTGCCATAACCAAGGCCCTGCTTGATAACGGGGCAGAGTATGCCTTGAGGGATGACCTCTATGACTCACCGCTGAGCATAGCCATGCGCTATGGAGAAGGCATTGAAAAAATCAGGCTGCTCTCTGATGCAGGGGCCGACCTTGAGGCGCGTGATGATGATGACCGAACGTTGCTGATGATCGCCTCCAGTGATTTTGATGACAGCACACTCATTGATGGCCTCATTGGGCTAGGGGTCGACATAGAGGCCACAGACTACCTGGGCTGGACTGCCCTTGTGCATGCCGCACGAAAAAATCCCAACCCTGAGATAACCAGGGCACTTCTAGCGAACGGTGCCAATCCCCTGGCCCTCACCAATATTGGTTGGTCCCCGCTTCATTATGCCCTGAGCTACAACCCTACCTTTGAGGTGGTGAAACTGCTTTTGGACGTAGGGGTGGGCACTGACGAAGATAATACCCCCTTGATGTATGCCGCTTCGAATTCCTCGTATCCCAATATACTTGTCTCGTTGCTTGAACTTGGAGCCGACCTCAACGAGAAAGATAGCTTTGGGTGGACTGCCTTGCTGTATGCAGTCAGCAACAACCCAAATACTGAGGTCTTAGAGACCCTGTTACGTTATAAGCCTGTTCATGACATCAGGGAGTACAATGGGATAACCCCCTTGATGTATGCAGCTGCCAACACCAACAATGCCGATATCATCAACGTACTGGTGGAAGGGGGCGAGGATATGGCTCTGTACGATGATGACAACTGGAATGCCCTGTTGCATGCTGTGAGCAGCAACTACGACCCTAAGATTGCAGAAAGGCTGCTCCTATTGGGATCTGTCCATGATCCTGCGAGGCATGATGGTCTTGGGTTACTGCATTTTGCCGCATCCAACTCCAGTAACCCAGAGATGATTCGATTCCTGATCGAATCTGGTGAGGATCCTAATGCAGAGGATGAGTACGGCTGGACACCTTTGATGTTTGCAGCTGCGGACAGCTCTGACTATGCCCTGTACACCGCATTGGTGGAGGGTGGGGCAACACACTTTGAGGATAGCATGAGGACTCCACTTATGCTCGCTTCCCAGATAAACTTTGACCCTTCAATCGCAAGTGGACTCCTTGCCGATGGTGCCGACCTGTATGCAGTCGATGAAGATGGGCTTGATGCGCTTTCCTACGCCATCATCTATCGTAACGATGCTGTCTCAGAGGTGCTTCTCGACTGGGGAGCCGATATCAACAGTGCGAGAGGTGGAGGCTATACACCCCTTCTCTATCTCTTGGAGTACGCCTACTCTCCCGACGAGCTCACCTTTGCCCTCGAACATGGCTCTGATGTACGCGCAAGGACCCATGAAGGGTTGACATCCCTTATGATCGCTGCAAAAAATCGGCTTTCCCGTGAGATATTTGCCCTTCTCGTAGAGGAGGGAGCCAATCTCAAGACTCGTGATATCTACGGAAAAACAGCCCTTATGCATGCTTTGGAGAACAACAACGAGGCTGAGGTCATCGAGTACCTGATAGAAGAAGGTTCTTCCCTGACAGCCCAGGATGAGGGGGGAAAGGCCCCTCTCCACTACGCTGCCATCTATGCCGATAAGCCTGGGGCGATAGACATTCTCCTTGATGCTGGTTCTGAAGGCTGGTCTTCAGACTATGATGGACTCACTGCCTTCGAGTATGCCAAGGATAATCCCAATATTGCCTATACCCAGCAGTATTGGAGGCTCAATGATGAGCGGTTCACTGATTGGGATTGGTAAGGCAGAAGGAGTCTGGTATGAGCAGGAGCTTGTTCTCCAGAACGAGGCTGGCGGCTCCTATCGCATTGCCAAAGTTGTCCATGTTCGTCTGCACGATGGATAGTTCTGGCGTGTGATAGGTGTCGATGATCTGTTGTTCTATGTAGGAGGTGTAGTACGCCCCATAATAGCCCATCGGCCCCCCAAGGATGATCCTTTGGGGGTTGATGATGTTTATGAGATGCCCTATCGCTGTGCATAGGGGGTCAGCAACAGAACGGACGCATGCCCTTGCCAGTTCATCACCTGCATTGGCAGCCTCCATTATGGGTTGTACACACAATTTCTGACCCTGGAGTGTTGATGGCCTTTCCTGTTTCTCAAGGGCCTGCTTCACCTTCCTGATCAGGGCAGTCGACGAGCCTACGGGAAAGAGGCATCCCTTGCGTCCGCAGACGCAGTAAGGCCCACTGGGGTCGACTATGATATGGCCAATGCCTCCGGTGTGGATATTGGTGCTGAGCATGGGTTTGCCCCCAAGGAAAATTGAAGTGCCGAAGCCTGTTCCAACTCCCAGGAATATCACATCCTCAAAGCCTGCTCCCCTACCATAGAGAAATGAGGCAAGACCACTTGTGCGGTATCTGTTTAGGATATAGGCAGGCAGGCCAAATGTTTCCTGGATGATTCTTTTCAAAGGAATATCTCTCCAACCCAAGTCCACTGCCTTCACTATGGTACCGGTCTCCCTGTCTATTACGCCAGGACATCCCAGACCTATTGCTGGGAGCAACTTTTTCTTGTATTTCTGCAAAAAATACCGCACACCCTCGAAGAGGGCCTCCATGAAACTGTCTACGGAAAGGTCCTTCAGGGGGATGTGCATCTTTTCGATGATGGTTCCCTTGAGGGTGACCACCGAAAAATACCAGTCTGCATCATCGAAGAATCCCCCTAAGGCATACCAGTGTTTTTCATCCAGTTCCAGGGGTAACCCAGGCCTGCCCCTGCCTCCTGTAAAGGCCTTTTCCAATTCGCTGACAATGCCCATGCTTATCAGCTTGTTTATGTTCTGTGAGGCGGTAGTCCTGCTCAAGCCAAGGTGTTTGGCTATGTCTGCACGAGAGGGATTCTGCAAATCCCTCTCCACACAGGAGAGGACATTCCTACAATTGACCAGTTCGGGGGTTTCTTCTCTCATGCCTAATTATACTATCCTTTCACATAAATGCTAGCTACGAGAGATATAGTAGCATAGAGAAGAGGGTACTGTCTTTCCTAATTTGTAAATATAGAACACAAATAAAAGAAAATTCTTGTTGAACTTCTCTAATTCTATGCTAATCAATATTGATTTATCTAATACAATACCCATTATTCCCCTTAATTTGCCTTTTTTTACTTGACAAGGAAAAAATATATGGTAAGTTAATTGTAAATCAAATGGACAAATTAGCACTATTACTTAGGAGATATGCATGAGTCGCACAGAAGAAATTCAGGCAAAACTGGAAAAACTTCGCACATGTATCGCATTGGAAGGCCTGTCGGGGATCTATTGTAAGCGCCAGGATACGTTCGCATGGCTTACCTCAGGGGGCCAGAATTATGTCGGGTTGGGTGAATTGGGTAACTGTGGATTGTTGGTAACCGGTGATGGTGCGTATGCAATAACAAATAGCATAGAAGAGCCTCGGATGCGTGAGGAAGAGCAGCTTGAACTCTTGGGCTTTGAGATCCTCTCGGCCCCCTGGCATGATGGTGAGTTTGAAAGGGCAACGCTGGAGAAGCTATGTTCGCTATCGACCTTGGCCCTGGATTACTCTCCGGGCTTCGGCACGAACATCCAGGGGAAATTACTTGGTCTTCGTTCAAGCCTGAGTGACGATGAATTGGTCCGCTACCGTGAGCTGGGCCTTGCCGCTTCGACCATCCTGGAGGAGGTCTCTGCTTCCATCAGGGTCGGGGATACTGAGAAGAGTGTGCTGGGTAGGGCATCTGAACTTCTCTATGCCCAGGGTATGGACTTTGCCTCCATGATGTGTGCATCCGATGAACGGATCGCTGCCTACCGCCATCCGATCCCCACTGACAAGCGTATTGCCAGACGGGTGCAGGTCGGTGGGAATTTCAGAAAGAACGGTCTTGTTGTTTGCATGACCCGATACGTGCACTTTGAGCCGGTCAGCAAGGAGTTGCTGGCACAGTATGAGATCAACCAGAAGATCGACTGCACCCTCATGGCGGCAACCATCCCCGGTAGAAGCTACAACGAGATACTCTCCATTGCCCAAGAGGCCTACAGGGCCTATGGCTATGAGGGAGAGTTTGACAAGCACCATCAGGGGGGACCCATCGGCTACGCTCCACGGGATTGTCGGGTCGATTTCTCCCATACCTCAAGGGTTGCCCAGCAGCAGGCTTTCTGCTGGAATCCTTCGATAACAGGTACAAAGAGTGAAGACACCATAGTTGTCCGCAGTGATGGCATCGAGTTCATCACCCGCCCTGTGCTGTTCCCCACCACGGAGGTGTTCATAAATGGAAAAGCGTACACAAGGGTCGCTCCCTTGGAAAAATATTAGGATGTGTTTCGCATGGCTCTGCCATGAAAGGAGAAGAGAAGATGAAGAAGATTACAGGTGTTCTTATGGTGCTGCTGCTCAGCATGTCGTTTGTCTTTGCACAGGGAGCCAAAGAGGCTGATGCCTCAGCATATCCCGCAAAACCAGTGGAAACCACTGTCCAGTGGTCCGCCGGAGGTGGTGCTGATTTGGTTTTCCGTGCATTTGCAGAGGTTTTTCCCCAGTATGCCAATGGACAGACCATGGTGATAAAGAATGTTCCTGGTGCTTCAGGGGTTCCCGGTTGTGCTGAGTTCAAGGAGACTGCATCCAAGGATGGATACAACCTGATGCATTGGAGCAATGCTCACGTTTCCAAGCTCCATATGAGTGTCGTTCCCTATGACAACGATTCTTTCAGGCATGTTGCCCAGATTGTTGAGAACACCCACTATGTGCTGGTTCGTTCGGATTCCCCCTGGGCAACCCTCGAGCAGTTCCTCTCCGATGCACAGCGTCGTCCCGAAGAGATCTCCATGGGTAATGGTGGTAGCGGTGGTGGTAACCACCTTGCAGCCCTCCTGTTGGAGGAGGCTACAGAGACCTCCTTTGTCCATGTTCCCTTCAAAGGAGGAGCGGCTGCCCTTACCGGTCTGATGAGCGGTGAGGTTGATGCAGCGATGTGCAACTCCCCTGAAGGCTATGCCAACGTTGAAGGGGGCCAGGTGAAGATGCTGGTGAGTTTCGGATCCGAGCGACTTGCCAAGTTCCCCTCAGTGCCGACTGCCAAGGAGAGTGGTCTTGATATCGAGTTGCGTCAGTGGAGAGGCTTCGCCGTTCCTCTTGGTACTCCCGAATCTATCGTTGACAAGCTCGATGATATCGTCAGGCAGGTTGTCAGTGATCCCTCTTTCATCGCAAAACTTGATTCGATGGGAGCCAAGCCGGTGTACCGAGATACTGAGGCGTACAATGCATTCATCAAAAGCGAGGACCAGCGCTTCATGAATCTGATCAAGAACAAGGGCTTTGGTGACCGTTACTAATACCATTTCCGCTTACCCTGCTGCACTACTGCAGCAGGGTATTCCCCTGAGGTTTGCAGTGAAAAAAGAGAACAAGTTTTCCAATGTGTGTCTGGGCCTGGGATTTGTGATCCTGGGTGCAGTTGTCCTTTCCCTTGCAGGGCAGCTACAGGTGGTCAAGCGAGGAATTGGTCCTGGTGGCTATCCTCGGGTGGTTGCCGTCATGATGATCATCCTCGGAGGTGTCCTGGTCCTTGAGAATGTGATCGGAGGGTTCCCCAAGCCTGTGTTTGCACTCGAAAATGCTAGAGGATGGCTGAAGACCCTTACCCTGATAGTCGGTACGTTGGTGTACATATCCCTGATGAGGAAACTTGGCTTTCTGCTGTTGACTCCCTTCTACATGGGTTTTACCCTCGTCATGTTTGGGCATAAGGACTGGAAGAGAGTTGTTGTCATCTCAGTGTCCACCACTGTGATCGTCTATCTGTTGTTTGTGAAGGTATTCATGATATTCCTGCCTTCATTCAGACTGTTCTAGGAGGGAGGGCGTATGTTTGCTTCATTGATGACTGGCTTGAGTGCCGTATTCCAGCCGATTCCTTTTCTCCTGATGTGCTTTGGTGTCGCCATGGGTACCATCATCGGGGCTCTGCCAGGTCTTTCGGGTTCCATGGGCATCATCCTGTTGCTGCCATTGGTATACAAGCTTCCCAGTGGGGTTGCCCTGGTCATGTTGTGTGGCCTCTACTGCGGTTCCATGTATGGGGGAAGCGTCTCAGCTATCCTATTGAAGACTCCGGGGACCCCTTCAGCTGCCGCTACCATGCTTGATGGAAACCCGCTATCCAACCAGGGGTATGCAGGCAAGGCTATAGGGGTATCGGCATTCTCCTCATTTGTAGGAGGGCTGATCAGCACCATTTGCCTCATCTTCATCGCTCCCCAGCTGGCAAAGGTTGCCCTGAAGTTCCAGGCAGCCGACTATTTCTCCCTTTCCATCTTTGGTTTGAGCATCATGGCCAGTTCCTCCGGGAAGAGTATCACCAAGGGATTGCTCAGTGGATGTGTCGGCCTTCTGATCTCAACCATCGGCATCGATCCGATTGTGGGAGCCGACAGGTTTACCTTTGGTTCCTACAAGCTGATGAGTGGCTTGCCCCTCCTGCCTGTACTCATCGGGGTATTTGCCTTGAGTGAGATACTGATCAACCTTCGTGACGGGGAGAAGGCCACCGCCCATATTCAGGACCAGAAGATTACGAAGATCTTTCCTTCCCGCAAGGAGATAGCATTCTTCTTGAAGGCAGCTGTCGTGGGAGGTCTGCTAGGGGTGTTCATCGGTATCATTCCCGGGACAGGTGGTGCCATAGCATGTTTCCTTGCATATAATGTCGCCCAGAAGATTTCAAGGAAACCCGAGGACTTCGGCTATGGGTCCCTGGAAGGTATCGCAGCGCCTGAGGCCGCGAACAACGGAACTACCGGAGGGGCTCTCGTGCCCATGCTTACCCTGGGTATCCCAGGAGATGTGGTTACCTCCGTCATGCTTGGTGCCCTAGTCCTAGTGGGGATCAAGCCGGGTCCGCTGTTGTTTGTCGAGAATGCTGACATTGTATATACGTTGTTTGCAGGTATGCTGATCGTACAGTTCCTGATGTTGGGTTTTGGCCTGCTATTTGCCAGGTTTGCACCGAAGGTGCTGCGGGTTCCCTACAAGACCCTCATGCCCCTAATCCTGATCCTCTGTGTAGTGGGTGCGTTTTCCTTGGCCAACCAGACCTACCACATCACTATTGCGATCATCTTCGGTATTGTCGGATTGTTCATGAAGAAATATGGCTTCCCCGGTGCTCCTTTGGTTTTGGGAGTCATCCTAGGCCCTATTGCTGAAGAGAGTCTGAACAGGGCACTTATAGTTTCCAATAATAGCTGGTCAATACTCGTGACACGCCCCATTTCCCTGTTCTTTCTGATAATGGCGGCTGTTTCTATCGTGTATTCTCTGGTATCATCAAAAAAGACACAGACGAGGAAGAACTATGGCTAAACATGCAATTATCATCATAGGCACTGGAGCTATCGCACGGGTTCATATCGAAGCATACAAGAGTTTGGGCAATTGCCGCATTGTTGCTCTCTGTGACCTGTTTGTCGATAAGGCAGAGAAGATGATCGAGGAGATGGCCCTACAGGGAGCTCTCGCCTACAAGGATTATAAGGAGGCTCTTGCCTCATCGGATGCAGATATCGTCTCGGTCTGCCTCCCTCCCGGTCTGCATGCACAGGTCGCAATAGACGCACTCAATGCCGGCAAGCATGTCCTGGTGGAGAAGCCTATGGCAACCAGCCTGGAGGAGTGCGATCTCATGATCGAGGCGGGAAAGAAGCGTGGCAAGCTTTTGAGTATTGTCTGTCAGAACAGGTTCAAGACCCCCATGATGAAGATGAAACAGCTCCTCGACAGTGGGCAGGTGGGGCCTATCAGGTATGCGAATGTCAACTCCTACTGGTGGAGGGGACAGAGTTACTATGACCTCTGGTGGAGAGGGACGTGGGAGAACGAGAGTGGTGGATGCACCACCGGCCATGCGACCCACCACATCGATCTGATGCAGTGGTTCCTTGGCATGCCGACAGAGGTGACTGCTGTGATCACCAATATGGTACATACCAATAGCGAATGTGAGGACCTTTCCATGGCAATCTTCCGTTATCCGGACAAGATGGCCCAGCTCACTGCAACCCTGCTGATGCATGGGGAGGAACAGTCGATGGTATTCACCGGTGATAGGGCAAAGGTAGCCATCCCCTGGTCGGTACATGCCAACAAGGAGCTGGAAAATGGCTTTCCTGTTGAGGATACCGAGACACTGGCTTCTGTGCAGACCTACTATGATTCCCTGGATGAACTTGACATTGAGGGGCACCCAGCCCAACTCAGGAACTTTGTCCGCGCCATTGATGGAGAGGAGAGTCTGTTGGTGACCGGTGAGGAGGGCAGGAATACCATTGAGCTAATCATGGCGATCTACAAGTCCTCTGTTACCCAGGCTCCTGTCAAGCTTCCCTTGGCAAAGGATGATGTGTTTTACACAAAGGCAGGCCTTGTCTCCCAGATGCCCAAGTTCTTTGAGAAGAAGCGCAGTGTGGAGAACTTCTCTACCGACAAGATTTCCCTGGGCAGGGATGTAGGGAAATGACGGGATGCATGAGTATGCCTTTTTAGGTTTAGTTGCATGATCACTGCTTCGGCATTGTCTATTCTTTTGAAACAAGCCTTCCTGGAAACGGGAAGGGTTGTTGGTGGTATGGATATTTGCTTTGAGAAACACCTTGGACCACCACTCTATGTTTTCGGGCAAGGGTCTCTGTAGAGAGAGCAAGAGGCAAGGATTTGCAGTCCTTGCCTCTTGCTCCAAAAAATACATTTTTCTTATTTGCTACTTGTTGTACTGTTCTGTCTGCCTTTAGCCAGATGCTCCGTCTTTGCTCTTGATCCACGCCTTACAAACCGAAGGGTAGTTGGTAAAGACACCATCACAGCCCCACGCATAGCACATCTCGAGCTGACCCATGGAGTTTACTGTCCACACATTTGTCTTGATGCCATATTCCTTGCACTCTGCAACGGACTCTTTACTGACATTGCAGAAGTTGGGATGGAATGACTCGAAGCCGAACTTGTCACAGAAGTATCCTGCATTGACCAAGCCTGATTCAGGGACCAGGACTCCACAGGGAATGCTTTCATCAAGGGCCTTGGCATTCGCTATGGAGAGCAGGTTGAAGGAGGAGAAGAACACGCTCTTTTCCAGACCATGGACCTTGAGGATGGCAAGGGTCTTCTTCTCAAGTTCCTTGTAGTAGATGATGCTTGTCTTCAGCTCGATGTTGGTGACCTGCTCTGTTGTCTTCGCCCATGTACAGTACTCCGCAAAGGTGGGGATGTGCTCAAACGCACTTGTATGGGGGAAGTGCACTGCAGCATTGAGCTTCTGTAGCTCTGACAGGGTGTAGTCACAGACCAAGCCCTTACCATCGGTGGTGCGGTCGACCGTCTCGTCATGGATGACGACGACTTCACCGTCCCTGGTAAGCTGGACATCGAGTTCGATGCCATCACTCCCTGCTTCGGCAGCCTTTCTGAATGCCAGCATGGTATTTTCAGGGTAGGCGCCACTGTACCCCCTATGTGCATATACTTTCATGTGATGTAACTCCTTTTTGTTGTTATTACGCTACCCCATAGAGCAGGTTAGGCAGGATGAGGGTGATGATAGGAATGTAAGTTATCAGGATTAGGGCAACCAGCAAGGCGATGATGAAGGGAATGGCTTCCCTCACAAAGTCCTGCAGCTCACAACCGGTAATGGTGCAACAGGTGAACATCATGGATCCGAAGGGTGGGGTGATGCCCCCGATCATGATGTTGACGATACAGATCAGGCCGAAGTGGATGGGATCTACCCCAAGTTGGGTCACCACAGGCACCAACAGGGGTGCTAGGATGATCAGGGCGGCTCCTCCTTCGAGGAACATGCCCATTATCAGGAAGAGGACGTTGATGATCATAAGCATGATGTACTTGCTCTGTGTCACGTTCAAAAGTACGGCAGTCAGATGCTGGGGAATCTGTTCCCAGTTCAGGTAGTAGCCAAAGACAGAG